>CAVWCJ010000009.1:0-16460 GCA_963753465.1 uncultured Chloroflexia bacterium | reverse complement strand
GCCGGTCGACCGCCATGGAACCGACAATGACAATTTCCCTCGGGATACCTCCTGAAACGTCGTAGAGCTGTCTCAAGGCGTCGTCGGTGAAGAGTGGCGCAGTCCGTCCGGCGATCTGCAGCCGATAGGCGACCATCTGCAAGGTGGTTTCGTACGAAACGGGATTCAGGGATTGGATGGTGAAGAGCCTGGAGCTGATGGATGGGTAGCGGTAAAAATTCCTCACCGCCACCTCTTCACCGAAGGCGATCGTCGTGATCGCCTTTTCCCCGTAATCGAAATTGTACATTTCGTGAAGCATTTCCAGATGTGGCCGCTTCAGCTTTTGCGCGTCGTCGAGCAGCAGCACGACCAGGTGCCCGCGCTTGTTGGCGTCCACGACCTGGTGCTTGAAGTTTTCCATGTCCTCGCTGTACGAACGTCCGAGCGGAATATTCAGGGAATTGAACGAGGTGGCGATCCGCTTGGCCGTGGATGCCCGCGTGTCGAAATTGGACGTGTCGATATAGGCCACATCGACGTCTTTGTTCTTCTCCCCCACCAGCCGATCATAGGTATAACGGGCCAGGGAGGACTTGCCGGTGCCGGGTTTCCCGGTGACCAGGGCGAGGCCGCGACGTTTGATGATGACGTTTTGGATCGTCCGGTAAACTTCCTTATGCTCCTCGCCAAGATAGAGGAATCGGGGATCCGCTGAAAGCTGGAATGGATCTTCCTCCAGGCCCAGTCGGGTGAGATCTGTCCTGAAAGGATCCGTTCGTATTGGGGTTTCCATGGGCATCTCTCCGTATCTCTTATTTTTACTCTTTTTGCGCCTTAAAGTCAATATATTCCAGATTTTTTAAGGTTGACCCATAAATAAAACATTATGATATAATTCTCCATGGTTATATAGAATAGTGTTCCCATGGGAACACTACAGGAGAAAAGCGATGGCTTTTCCCGATCTGCAGAAACCCCAAGTAATTTCCGTCCCCCTCAGCCAGGTCGTACCCGACCGTTATCAGGCCCGCCTGGCCATCCCCCCGGAAATCAAAAGCGCCTTTTTCTCCGGCGAAATCGACTGCTACAAAGCCGCCCAGCTGCTGCTCGTGGCGGCGGAGGGGGATGCGGGGCTGGCGCGACTGGTGGGAAGCCTGCGCCAGCTGGGGCAATCGATCCTGACCGAGCGGCAGATCGAGCCGGCAACCGGAACTTGGGTCGATGCGGAGAACGGCCCCATGTTCATCCTGGAAACCGGGGAGAGGCGCTTCTGGTCCCTGGCCCTGGAGGCGGTCGTCCGCAAACTGAAGGATGAACCCGCATTGTTGGTCCTGCCGCAGCCGGGAAACAGCCGGCAGCGCCAGGTGGCTGAAAATTTCGTCCGGGAGGACCTGTGTGCGGTGGAAATGGGGCAGGCTATCGCCATCATGATCCTGGAAAGCCTGGATATCTACCCGGAGGAAGGCGAAAACGAGCTTTCTTATTACCGCCGGGCATTGAACATTCAGCGCCTGCCGGCTGGTATCTGGGCGGAGATCAAACGCCTGACGGGACACTCCCGGCCGGTCCTTTACCGCCATCTTTGCATTTTATCGCTCAGCGATGAGCTGCTTTACTGGGCCACCCTGTACCGGCTGCCCGAACGGGTCCTGCGCGATATCGTGACCGCCCCCCATGAGAAGCAGCGCGGCATGATCCTGCGGGTCATCGATGAAAAGCAGCAGCTGGCCGAGGAGGCTTCCGGCCTCGAGCAGGGCGAATCCAGGACAGCCAAAAAGGCGCCCCGTTCCCGGTCGGCGGCTGGGGTCAACCGCAGATTGGCCGCCCAGGTCTTTTCGATCGTGAAGTCCATTACCAAACAAGGGAAGGAAAGCCGGGTATACGACGAGATTGCCGCTGAACTGTCTCTGCTTCTGAAGGATCCCGAGGACCTGAGTTCCGCCGCAGCGGTTTTCGAGGGGCTCGCCCTGAGCTCCAAAAAGATGCACCAGCGGAGATGAGCTGCGTGTGTGTTACACACACGCAGGTATTCTACACTCTAGGAGGAGAAACCACCATGAAGATCGTCGAAACGTATCCATTCTCGTTCGAGGGGACGGTATTCGATGTCTACTATACCGATGATATGAAGTTTCTGATCCCCCTGAGGCCCATTTGCGACACCCTGGGGCTGAACTGGGCCGGCCAGCGCCAACGCTCCCTGCGCGATCCGGTCTTGGAAAAGCATATTTTCACGGTCACGGCACCAGTCTTAGGGGCGAGTGGCGTCTCCCAGGACAGGGAATTGGTTTGCCTGACGGCACAAAGGCTGCATTACTGGTTTGGAGGGGTTTCTGTCCAGCGTTTGAAGCCGGAAATTGCCGAGAAACTGATCCTTTTCAAGGACCGCATGGCCGACGCCCTCTACGCCTTTTTCCGAAGCGAAACGTTCCCCGAGGAAATTCGCGCCGAACTGGACGCGGTCCTGCCTCCGGAAGAGCGTAAGTTTTATCAATTGATGGATCAGGCGGCCGGGCTGAAGCAGCAGATCGACGAGCACAAAACCCGCATCGGAAAAGTGGAGGATCGGGTATCCGCCCTGGAAGCGCGCCTCGTGGGGACGGATTTTATCAACCAGGTTCAGATCCGGCAGTACCTTGACGCGGTGAGCACTCTGGGCGATCTGTTGAAGGAGCGGAAGCCGAAGAAAGCGTCCTCTTATGCCGTCATCCACAATACCGTAAAACAGGAATTCAAAGTCGGCAGTTACCAGCTGATCCCCGAAAAACAATTCCCGGATGTGCTGACCTTCCTCGCCAACTGGTGGAAACGAGAGGCGCCCGATCTGGAGCTGCCTCAAATATTCACGGTACGCCAGGATCGCCTTCTTTAGGGAGGAGGGAAAACTATGCAAATGACTGCCATTAACGTCCGCAGTTACAACGTCGCCGGTTTAGCAATAGACCCATCTCAGATTACGGCCGAGGGGGGCCCGCGCTGCCCCCGGCTTGTCATCAATCTGACGATCCGCCCCATGTCTACTCCACCTTGGGCTGTGGACCGTAAGATCATGAATGTGATCGGTGCGCAATACGAGCTTCGCGGAGCACAGAATCGCCTCTTCGCGGAGGGCTCCGTTTGGGCTGCTCGTGAATTGTATCCAGACTATGACTTGGTGCTTCCTCTGTCTTTCTCATTGGACCCCCAACGGGTCAGAGAAATCGATGAGTACCGGGGGCGTAAGGATCTTGATCTTCTCTTGGTCGTTACCATCATCCTTGGCCTGCCACCAGAAACATCGCCCGCGGAGATCCAGACGTCGAATAGATCCCTGCTTTCCGAGTTGGCGCCAATCCCGCCGGCTCAAATCCGCTTTCAAATTCCTCGCTCCACCTGGATGGAGACAATCCTCCCCCAGTTGCGGGAGCCAACCTATGAGCTTGTTGAGCTTCCGCTCCGGCGCGGCCGTATCAGCGAAGCGGTCGACTACCTCAAAGCAGCAGAGGCAGCGTACGATCGGTGGGACACCAAGTCGGTCTGTGTCCATTGCCGCGAGATGGCTACGGCCTTGGACAATGCAATCAAGTTGGCCCTTTCGTCAGATAAATTTACCGTTGAGGAGCGCTGGGGGCGGGCCTTTGAGAGATTCAATAATTTGGCGTCGCTGGACCTCCATCTTGAAGACATCAAAAAGAAGTCCAGCCTCGATGCTTCTCAAGTTCACATCGAGCGATACGACGCCGAATTCGTGCTGCTCAGTGCCAAAACACTAATCACATACGCCGCTCATCTTCTCCCGGAGTAAGGCGGTACTTGTCCAAACATCTCGCTTATTCGGAGGACGGATGAGCCAGTCGACAGCATCATTGTATAGGGAACTTTTAGAGAAGGTTTCTACAGCTCCCTTAAGCCAATCTTTACCATTGGCGCTTCGCCTGGCCCGAGAGCTGGGCGACGTCGCCTTTGAGAAATGGTGCCGCTTCGAAATCGATGGTTACTTCGCAGACAGCCCCGGAATGACCGCCGAGGTGACCGTGCCTGAATACCGCACAGTGGTTGGGCAGTATTTAGATATATACGGACGTCCGCTTTTAATCAGAGACCCTCGATTGCAATTTCTTAGTACATACCGCCTTCGCATCGGAGTAGAACAACTGGAGAAAATTGCCAACGGTTCGAAACCTTACGATGTCGAGGATCTCGATCTTCTCGAAAGCATCCGGGAGAATCTCGGGGCAAACGTTCATGCCTTCACCTTCAGTCCCGTCGCTGTGGTAGGCGTGCTAAGCAGCATACGGTCCAGGCTTTCAGACAGGCTTTACCAAATCCAGGTTAATCAGCCCGATGCCGTAGTTGCTGAGGAAGAAAAACCCACCACCGGGACCGGTGGTCATCAAACCCAGCAAGTCAATGTCCACATTGGCAATGGGGTCACCATCACCGGTGATTTGATCGTAGCTAATTCGATTGCAAATAGTTTTGTGAAGGCTGGGACTGCCTCCGGTGAACTGAAGGAACTGCTCCAGAGGCTTGCCCAAGAGGTCGGGAAGATGAGCGAATCCTTGCCAAAGGAAACGGCCGAGCAAGTCGCACGCGATTTACAAATGTTCGTCGCCGAATCGACCAGCAAGACTCCGCGCGAGCAGTGGTGGAAGCTGAGCGCAGAAGGTCTGAAAAAAGCAGCTCAAAACGTGCATGATATTGGGAAGCCTGTATTGGAACTCGTGGCGTTGATAGTGCCGCTGTTGCTCAATAGATAGTCTTCAAAAACCAGATGCATCCCGCGGCTGCATAAAAACCATGATGACCTTTCCGCGCGGCCATCCCTGAAGAATCGGATATAGGCGGGTGCCGTGTTCCATGGGATCCGGGAGGTGCCGGCGCAAATGGACGAAAAAGCCGGTCCTGGGCAAATTTACGGTACCGTAGCAGAAAAAGGATACGGTACCGTATAATTTTAGTATTACGGTACCGTATAAATTGAAATTCGGCTCCTACGTAAACCCCCTTTTGACCCGTAGCTCGTCCAGCCCTTTTTCCCATCCTGGGCCGTTACAGGGGCAAAAATGCATCGGGCTCATTTTTCGAGCCGGAGTGTGTTTTTGAACTTTCAATTCCTGCCGTCGTAGGTCTCGATGTAATCGTCCAGATTAAGACGCCCGTCTTCAACGGCTTCCAGTCCAAATTTAAGACAGAGCGCGACGAAGTGACTGGAGGGTACGCCCCACTTGTCGCAGACCTTTTCGGTCCGCTCCTCGAGGGAGTATTGGGGATCGCGCGAGAGATCGAGAATGAGGCGGACCCTTCTCCGATCGGCCAGGATCTTGTTCTTTTTCCACCTCTTTTCCTCCTGGGCCTGTCTGGCCGAATTGGATATCTCCTCCTGTCGGAGAAAGACGGAGCCGCCGCCTTTGACGAAATCCTCCACCGTGTTGACGGGCGCAATGCTGATCGGTACCCGGCGGGGCGGTTTCTGTTTTTTTGAACTCATAGCTTGTGCCCTCCGCGCTTCATGACAATTTCCAGGATCTCGACCAGGTGGAGGTAACCGCCATATCCGCCGATGCTGTTCGGGACCCTGGCATGTTCCAACGGGGTGTCATACCCCTTGATGCCTCTGGTCAAAGGCGCATATTCCCAGATGGTCATTCCAGGATCATTGCAGGCTTTCAGGTTGACGTCGACCGGGATGGGGGGCAGGGTTTGGATGTTTCGCTCGCCCAACAAATTCACCAGGTCGTCGTAGTTTTCCCGCGAGTTCACCGTGACGCGGTCATACTTGGTCGGCAAGGCTCCGATGACGGCGGGGACGGGGGCGCCGCCCGCCGCGAGCTGGTTCAGCGTGTTCAATACCCTGTTCAAACCGGTGATCTCGGCAAAGGCGGTCCCGGTCGGGATGATGCAGTAATCCGCTGCGCAGAGGCTGACCATCAGCAGCTGGCTGTGCGCCGGCGCCGTGTCGAGCACGACCAGGTCGTACTGGTTCCCGGCAAGGACATTCCGCAGTAAAAGGTCCTTGTTTTTCATCTGCGAAACCCGGTCCTCGAGGTACATCCCCTGGTCGGAATTGGGGATGACATCCAGGTTCTCGCGGGCATTCACTGCCACCTCCTGGATCTCCTTGTTTTCGAGCAGCAGTTTTACCAGGCCGCTCTCCTTTCCAGGGTCGTTTGCACCTCTCAAGCCGAGAAACAGATCCACGTGGCCCTGGACGTCCACGTCAACGAGCAGTACTTTCCAGTGCCTTCGGCTCGCAAAATAGGATCCGATCGTGACCGCAGTGGTTGTTTTTCCCACCCCCCCTTTGTTGCTGGCGATGACCAACACAATGCTCATGCTCGAACATCCTTGTGATCAAGAAACAACGATAAAAGTGTCGGGTGTTCCCTCGACGGAACGGGCAAAGGGCTGCTCCATCTGGCCGTCAGATCATGCCGGCTTCTGTGAGCGCTTTAGACAGTTCTTCGTCCGTGAATACGCGACTGCCTCCGCTGCTTTGCCAGCTGCCTCCCTCCAGGGGGTAGAAGGTGATGTCCCCGCAGGGAAACGGCAGGTGGGAGGCCAGCAGGACCCGGCGGCGCTTCTTCTCGTTCTCATCCGGCTCTGATATGACGGTGAAGAGGGTCGTGTTGACGTAGAGCGGGTCCGAAAAGGCGCGGCCTCTCCGGGAGGCGGTGCGGGGCGATCGGGAGACGCTCCGGAAGTGCATAGCGCCGCGGCAGATCGGCCCCATGCCGAGGGCGACGGAGACCGGGTCGGAAAGCACGCGCCCGCACTTCGCGCACCGGGAGCGCCCGTCTTTTTTCACGCCTTCTTGCCTTTCGCTACCCTGGGCCGGGGCGGTTCATAGGTCGCGGCGAGGTCCCCAAAATTATCCGGCAGGGTGACGCCGAATTCGACCGCCGCAGCCGGCAGCGCCTTGGCCACCAGGGCACGGGGCCCCCTGAGATACGATTCCTTGTGGTTCTGGTCAATGTACAAACGTAGGATGGCGAACATGATCCGCCGGCGGTAGTAGGCAACCTTCACGCTATCGCCCACGCTCACGGAGGGCTCGGGCTCCGGAGGCTGATAGCTGTACTGCAGCCAGGCGTCCGACTGGAACCTCAGCAGGCCGACGCTGGCGATCGTGTTCACGGTGGCAAATATGGAGGACGCCACCTCCCACAGGAAGCGGAAGGAGGCATTCTCCAGCTGGTGTTCGTAGCTCTTCTGGACGCCTTCTTCCGTCGCCTGCAGCTCGCGGCTGGCCTGGGCTTCCGTGCGCCGGTAGCCGTCGGGCAGATCCTCGGTGCGCAGCTGCTGGGTGTCCGGGGAAACGTCCACGACCTCGATCAGGGGGTCGTCCGTGAAAGGGTGGTTCTGGTTCAGAGGCTGGATGCGCAGGCGCAGGTGAGGCGAGCGTTTTTCGAAAGCGACATCGTCCCTCCCTTTCTTGGCCTCTCCGTAGGTCTTGTAGAGAGGGCGACACAGCCCATCGCGGTCGGGATCGTAGACGGGAATGCCCGCCCGCTCGGAAACTTCACCCAGTTTCTGTGTGCTCCAGACCTCTGCTTCACCGCGTGGCAGTACTTGAGGGCGCACCAGTGGCGTCCATTCAGGGTCAGGTGCCAGGGGCATTTCGTGCACCCGCCCGGCTCAAGCAGCTGGGCGATGATCTCCACGGCGCTCTCGTCGAAGCCGGCATCGACCACGCTGTCGACATCCTCGCCGCCAGCGAGCCGGGAGGCGATCTCGGCAAAGACCTTTTTGTCGTCGCCCAGCTGCTCGATGTGGTACACATCGCGCCACTCCAGGGGGGCAAGATCTTCCCTGTCCGGGGCCCAGTTGAAGGGCCACATCCCCTGGCCGGCCCGGGGGATCTTCCCGGCATCGGGCAGCATCGGATCCCACATCAGCACCGTCAGAGGATTGGTCCTCAGTGCGTCCGCAACGACGGCATCGACCGGCACGCCTTCGGAGATCGACTTGGCGGCGCGCTTGCTCGCTTCAGGGTCGATCCGCGCCAGTCCGACCAGGCGCCGGCCTTCCAGTTCCGAGATCGTGCCGGCGTCGATCATGTCCTGGATGGCTCGGGGCAACCGGGTGAGCGCCATGATATTGCGCACTGCCCCACCCGAAAGGGGTTTGCCGTCCTCTGCAAATTCAATGCCCAGTTTCCGGCTGGGCCACTCGAACTTCTCTTTGGCGGTCACCATGGCCCGGGCGCGCTGCATCGGCGTGAGGTCGCGGCGTCTCAGGTTTTCGGAAAGGCCTGCCGCGAACATCTCTTCATCCGTGTAGTTTCTGATGATCACGGGCAGTTTGTCGTAGCCCGGGACGCCTTGTTTGGTGAGCAGCTCGAAGGCCGCCTTGCGGTGATGCCCGAAGGCGAGCTCCACACGCTTCCCCCTGAGCCGGCCGGCCGGGATTTCATGCAGTTGATTCTCCCGGATGTCATCGGCCAGGCTTTGGACGTGGGTCGGATTGATCGGACGCTTGATCGACGGGTTGTCGTCGATTTCCCCCAGGGGTGCATAGATAACCTTGTCGCCATCTGCCATGATAGCCTCCTGCTTCTTTAGAAGCACCCAGTGGTTGAGTAAAAACCGGGCCAATGTAAGGCCATTTATACGGTACCGTAGCCGTAATTATATACGGTACCGTATAATTATACCAGAACGGTACCGTATGATATAAGGCTCAACTCCTACCTGGAAGGTCTTAACCTCCCGTGTTGTTCGAACTCGATGTTTGTCGCTGCGTATTCCGTTCTGTGTTTGATAATGTAATTAATATCTCTCGGATGTTCTAGTGTGCTATAGTTTTAAGTATCTCAGTCGTGCTGCCTTGGGTGGGCTTCGTAGCAGGCGATACCTGTCGGTAGGAGAAGAAAGATGCCACAAATCATGTGGGTACATAATTGCGAGAAACATCGCGACAGCAGTATAGGGTTGGGAGTAGAGGTCTGTCCTGAATGTGGTCAACGTGGCCAATACGATGGGTGGCATTATAGCGTGGTTGAATTCATGTGTGCTTATAAACAAAGAACCGGCCTTCCACCCTATGGTCCACATCGCGCTTTAGCTGACAAGCTAATAAGTCCACATATGAAAACCTGCGAACAATGCGGGGCGCGGGGGTGATCGATATAGAAAATGGTAAAGCCTGGAAGGATTGCCCTGGTTGTCATGGTGAGCAGTATCTGTTTGATGGTACCGAGGAAGAATTGGATGCGCTTCGGCAGCAAATATATATTGCGTTTCCAGATATAAAGCCTGGCGCGATGAGCACTAAAAGCACAACCAATGTAACTCCACCCTCTTACCAGGGCGGCGGGTTCTTTCGACCGACGGATAAAAGCCTGGAAGCCTATAAGGCGTGGCTATTAAGAACTTTTATAGCTCTCACCGGGAAAGAGGATGATGGCAGTATTTCTGAAGAAAAATGGGAAGCTGGTTGGAAGAGGTTTTGGGGGAAGGAAGAGAAATAGCCACGTGTTTTCCGCCCACATCGACGGGAACAACAAATATAAACGGACAATCAATTGGTGCTCCATTATAACGAGCTAATTCTCCTCTATTAGGCGATGGTGAAGTCTGAGGTTTTGAATGAAGAACCAATATTTCGGTGACGTCAACGATTACAAAAAATACGGGTTGCTGCGCTTGCTCTCCAACAATAGCAATAAAAAGATTGCTGTTTGCTGCATGCTAACGGATACTGATGAACGAACAGATGGCAAGCTTATTGGCTACCTTAAGTATCGCCGCAAATGGAGGATGTATGATCCCCAGCTTTTCGACCTATTTCAACCCTGCCTCAATGATCCGACCAAGCGCAAGGTGTCCAGAGCGATAGAGGCTGAAATTGTGCCCGGCGCCATATATCACACCCAGCTATTGACAGATAATGCCAGGGAGCGTGAATGTTACTTTCAAGAATTTATAACCCTTGCTCAACGATGTGATTTAAGCTTCTTCGATCCCGATAATGGGTTGGAAGTAAAATCCAAGCCTCTACGGACGACTTAATTCATGTAAGTATCTATACTGGCACGAGATAAAGCAGACCTGGGCGGAAGGTCAATCGCTATTGCTCTATCAACACTTTCCACGCATAGAACGCCATAAGTTCATCGAGGCGATCGCAGCTAAGGCACGGCAGGAATTGAATGTATCAGATGTCATCACCTATCGAACCAATCATGTGGTGTTCGTACTTATACCTCAGACGCAGCATAAAGACTATTATCTTCAACAGAGTCAGGTTGTGGAGCAGGTTTGGGATGGCCAAATACAATCGAGACATTGGGAATGGGCCTAACGTATAGCAGCCTCATCGTGTTTAGACAGTCCGGATAATCATTCATTAGGCAGCGCTTGAAGCTCCCGGTTTGTGAGGATCTGATGCCCAATCAAGTTTCCCTTAGTGAACAAATAGACACCATTGGCGTGGGAATGGTCACATGCAGCTTTTGTTGTGACGGAATCCGCCTTGACCCTTCTAAGGGCATTTTGCCGCGTTCTCTAGTCCTGGAAGACCAGGACAGGAAAGGCGCAAGGGGCTCAGTAGCTCTAGGTATCAATCCCGGGATAGGTGACGATAAAGAGGAGTCGTTCTACCTCGAACATAGAAACACATATGACGCGATGCTGGAGTTCTGGAGGATGTACCGTTGCTTAACTCACCCATACCATATCAGATTGAGGCGCTTCATTGATTTTATTGGTCTCGAGGGGCCTATTCTATGGACAGAGCTGGTCAAGTGTCAGAACCTGAATGGAATTAAGGCCGTGCCGCCTCTCTCAACGTTGAGAACTTGCGTCCATCTCTATTTAGTGCATGAGATCTCCGCCGTTCCGGCCAGTTGGCCCATAATCGCCATCGGGAAAGAACCTTTCAAGATCGCTGCCCTAATGTTCCCCTCAAGAACCATCATTGGTGTCCCACATCCCACAGGCTCCTATGGACTCTTTCCGGCCCTCTTTGATAAGACCGATAAATTAGCGCCCCATAGCATGCACCTCGTCAATGATGCCCTGACTTCCAAAATGCCTGTAGCTATCTGGCTTGCTGAACGCAAATCGGCGAAAAACACTGCCCAGTAACTCCCTTAACCTGATACAGCAGGTGGGATTTTCTACGATAATTCTCTTTCTCGTTGCCAGCCCCTCTAGCCTGCTCAGATTCTAGTAGTGGTCGTAACCGAAAAGTAGCCTGTACGGCTAGGTCCGCCTTTGCCCTGCCAACGCGCCGCAGGCGAGGAACAGCATGCCTGGTGCGAAAAACAAGAGGAATGCCTCGCTGTGTGGCAAATCATCGCCGAGAAAGTCGCCGGAGAACCAGTCAAAGGCAAGCAGGCAAAGCACCGCGATTGCGCCTCCCCAGCTTTCCTGCCACCACGCGACCAGGAGTCAAAGAACGACCCCCAGCGGGAACAGGGCGAATCCCACCCATGATTTTGGAGCAACCGGTATGGTCATGCTCCCTTTTTTGGAGAAGAAAAACAGGGCGACTCCGATGCTCAAAGGCTCCACGCTCGTGCGATCCAGCGCAGGGTGATCACCCCCATGTGAGTCTGATTCGGTGAAGGGTCCATGCTCTGTCAGGAAGGTACCCTGTGGGTGGGTGAGGGGGGCACCCACCCAACAGGGCGTTCTCATTATAAAACAGATCAATCTCTACAAGCGTGATTTCGACGAAAATTTTATACAACTACCGATTAATGACTCTTTGGATTTTCTGTATCGGAAGGACCTCTGGGTCCGATCCAATTAGAAGGGGGCAGTGCATATTCCGGTGAAATCGCACACTAATCCGGAGTATGCCGCACAGGGCGGGGAAAAATGCGCTGGCAAGAAGATTGTACATCAAGTGTGCGACATGGACCGGATTCCTCGGACCTTTCTTTGAGACTCGCCGTTGAGGCGAAGTTGGTAAGCGTTGTGAACCAGGCGATCCAAGATGGCGTCCGCCAGAGTGGGTGTGGGGATTTGAGAGAACCAGTTATCCAAAGGCACCTGGGAAGCGACGATGGTTGAAGCCAGGTCATAGCGATCATCCAGGACTTCCAGGAGATCCTGGGCATTGGCAGGGGTGAGTTCATCGCGCATCCAATCGTCCAGGATGAGCAGGTTGGTGCGAGCCAGGGAGCGCAGCAAAGTTGGGTAAGAGGCATCCTGGCGGGTTCGGGCGAGGGCAAGCAGCAGGCGGGAGGTGCGGAAATAACGCACGGAATAGCCCAGACGGATCGCAGCCGTTCCCAGAGAGCAAGCGAGGAAACTTTTTCCTCCTCCGGTTGGACCCGAGATCAAGATATTGAGATGATTGCCGATCCAGGTGCACTGGCCGAGCTCGAGGATCAGTCGTCGGTCCAGGCCGCGTTGAGGAGAGAGGTCGAGATCTTCCAGGGTGGCCTGCATGGGGAAGGCGCCGAGGTGTAGGGCCCGGCGAATGCGGTTGTTGAAACGTCGGGTGCATTCCAACTCCACCAGGAGCGCCAGGCGCTCTTCAAAGGACAGTTCAGCATACTTCGGGTTGGCCTGCTGTTCGCGCAGTCCTTCCCGGAAAGCAGGCAGGCGCAAGCGCAGCAGTTGGTCGAACAAAACGGCATCATTCATTTCGATCTCCTGGAAGGTAATAGGTCTTGCCCCGGATGTTCTCGTGGACCAGGGGCGTGGGTTCAGCTTCAGGGGATGTTGTTTCCAGCTCACCTTTCAGATCGCGGTAAGACAGCAGGTGGGCCTCCTGCAGTCGCTGGCAGGCAGCTTCCAGGGTGGAATGCGGATAGCGGCGCGCCAGGCTGAGCACACCCAGGCAGGAACGGTAGGCCTGTTCCGGGAAGGGCCGGGACTTCATCAGGGCGCTCAGGTAGGTACTGGTTTGGGGACCGATCTTCTCGGCCTCACGGAGCAGCCAGTCTGCGTTGAGCTCCAGGACAAAGCGGTGGTTGGAGGGCATATGCTCAGCGCAGGTCGAATATCGGCCCAGAACCCGGCTGCGGGGGTGGAGGGCGACCTGCTTTCCCTTGTGGAAGATCGTCACCAGCCGTTCGGTGGCTCGGATCTCCACCTGTTGGTGCATCAGAGCATAGGGAACGCTGTAGTAATGCTTCTCGAAGACCACATGGCTGTCGACATTCACCCGAGCAGCCTTCCAGACCGCAAATTCGTAGGGCTTTTCTGGAAGCGGCCTCAGCTCCGGTTGGTCCAGCTCTTCGAAGAACTGGCGGCGGGATTTCTCTTTGTTCACCATCAGGCGATCGTTCAGCTCATCCAGCAGCGGACGCATGGCCCGCTGGGCTTCCCCTTCGCTAAAAAAGGTCTGATGCCGCAGCGGAGCGATCACCCACCGTTCCACGTTCTGAACTCCATTTTCCGCGCTGGGCTTATCTTTCGGTTTCCGAACCCGGGCAGGCAGCACGGCCACCTGGTAGTATTCCGCCATCTCCTGGTAAGTGGGATTGAGATCCGGCTCGTAGTAATTGGGGCTTTTCACCCCGGTTTTCGGATTGTCCGGCCTCACGATCTTGGGCAGACCCCCCATATACTCGAACGCCCTCACGTGTCCGCCGATCCAATGGCACAGCTCCTGGCTGGGCTGCACTTCCGCATAAATATAGTTGCTGGCAGGCAGGGTCGCCACAAACACCGGCGCCTGGTGAGTCTCGCCTGTCTCCGGATTGACGATCGTCACCTTCAGCCCGGCGTAATCCACCTCCATCTCCTCCCCACCCGGGTGGAAAAAACGACCACTGGGCGATTTTGTCTTCACCCACCGCTGGTAGTACTCGCAGTATTGAGAATAGCCGTACCCCTCCGGCTCTCTTCCTCGATACTCCTGCCACAGCAGTTTGAGCGTCACCCCTTTCTTCTTCAGTTCCTCCCGAACCTTTTCCCAGTCCGGCAGAGACCGCAAAGCAGGGTTCTCCTCAAGGACCTCCGGAAACAGCTTCTTGAACAGCTCGTCTTCATCCGCGCCCTCCGGCAACGGCCAGTGGATCCCCGCCGCCTCCGCCCGCCGCAGGTATTCCCCCACCGTGCTGTTGGATATCCTGCACGCCCGGGCGATCGCCCGGGCATGTAAGATTTCCAACAGCACGGTAGGGGAATATCTTCGCCGCGCCCAGGCAGCCGGACTGCATTGGCCGCTTCCGGAAGGAGCGGATGAAGACGAGCTATTCAAGAAGCTGTTCCCGGAAATCAGTAAGGAGAGTGTTCCCGAGCGGCCGCTGCCGGATTGGGAGACGGTTCGCGAGGAACTGAAGAAGAAAGGCGTGACGCTCAAGCTGCTGTGGATCGAGTATCGAGGACAAGCACCCGGATGGATACCGCTACACTCAGTTTTGTGATTACTACCGGAATTGGGCGAAAACACAATCTCCCAGCGGCCGTTTCCTGCACACAGGTGGGGAAGAAATGGAAGTGGATTACGCCGGGCTGACGGTGACGATTGTCAACCCGGAGACCGGCGAAACACACCAAGCGCCGGTTTTTGTGGCGACCTTCCCAGCCAGCGATTATGTGTATGCCGAAGTGCAGCCCAGCCAGGAGCTGTGTCATTGGATCAGCGGACATGTGCGGGCATTTGAGTATTTGGGGGTCTGCCCAAGATCGTGCGGCCGGACAACCCGAAAACCGGGGTGAAAAGCCCTAACTACTACGAACCGGATCTCAATCCCACCTATCAGGAAATGGCCGAATACTACCAGGTGGCGGTGCTGCCTGCCCGGGTTCGCAAACCGAAGGATAAGCCAACGTTGAGAATGGCGTTCAGAATGTCGAACGCTGGGTGCTGGCTCCGCTGCGGCACCAAACCTTTTTCAGTGAAGCTGAAGCCAATCGGGCGATCAATCCGCTGCTGGATGAACTGAACAATCGCCCGATGGTGAACAATGGGAAATCCCGCCGCCAGTTCTTCGAAGAGCTGGACCAGCCGGAGCTGCGCCCGCTGCCAGAAAAGCCCTACGAATTTGCCATCTGGAAAACCGCCAGGGTGAACATCGATTACCATGTTGCCTTTGAGAAGCATTTCTACAGCGTGCCCCATACGCTGATTCACCAACAGGTGGAAATCCGAGCCAGCGAACGGATGGTGGAGATCTTCCACAAGGGCCAACAGGTGGCCATCCACCCCCGCAGCCGGGTCCTTGGCCGTTTCTCGACCCACCCTGAGCATATGCCTTCCAATCATCGCTTTGTCCTGGAGTTGAACGCTGATTGGCTGCTCCGTCAGGCCCAGGAGATCGGCCCTCAAACCACCCAGTATCTGACGGCCCTGTTGCATGCCCGGCCTTTTCCTGAACAAGCCTACCGTTCCTGCCTGGGTGTGCTCAGCCTGGCGCGCAAGTATCCCCATTCACTCCTGGAAACAGCCTGCCAACGTCTGCAGGAGGCCCATCTTTTATCCTATCACGACCTGAAAAGCGAACTGGAAAGACAGTCACACCCATCCACACCGGATCAACCGCCCCCGGCACACGAAAATATCCGCGGCGAAACCTATTACCATTAAGGAGAGAGAAATGAATGACACCGTTCTTGTTGACAAACTGCTTCGCTTGCGTCTACCTGCCTTCCGAGAAGGATTGCGCGAGCAGCAAGCCAACCCCAAGTTTGCTGAACTGTCCTTTGAAGAGCGCCTGGCGCTCCTGGTGGATCAGGAATGCATCCGCCGGCACAACAACCGCATCCGCCCATCCTTGCATTCGGCCGCATTCCCCATGCAGGCCACCCTGGAAGACCTGGAGTTTTCGCCTCAGCGCGGCCTGGACCGACGCCAGATACTCGAATTGGGCCAATGCACCTGGATCGGCAATCATTTGAATGTCCTGGTCTTGGGCCCCACGGGAGCGGGAAAAGTTTCCTTTCTTGCTCTCTGGGCACAGCCGCAATCCGGCTGGGCTTTTCGGTGCGCTATTTCCGCACTTCCCGCTTGCTGCATGCCCTCGCTCAGGCCCGCCAGGATGCATCTTACCCCACCCTGCTGCGCTCCCTGGCCCGGATTGACTTGCTCATCCTGGACGACTGGATGCGGGACGAACTCACTCCTGCCAATGCCCAGGATATTTTGGAAGTCCTGGATGACCGCTACGGCCAGGCTTCCACCATCGTTGCTTCCCAAATGCCTGTGGATAACTGGTTCTCCCAAATCCCCAACCCCACTCTGGCTGACGCTATCTTGGATCGCCTGGTTCACAATGCCTACCGGCTCCAACTCACCGGCGAGTCTCAAAGAAAGTTACGGGCAATTCGGTCCATGCCGAACACTTGATGTACAATTACCTTACCAGCGCATTTTTCCCCTCCCTGTGCGGCATGCTCCGTTTTACTGTGCGATTTCACCGGAATTCGCACTGCCCCCTTCTCATCCGATCAGACCCGGAGATGCTATTCCGGATACAAAAATCCAAAAAGTCATTAATGCGGTAGTTGTATAAAATTTTCGTCAAAATAGCGCTTGTAGAGATTGATCTGTTTTATAATGAGAACGCCCTGTTGGGGTGGGTAGCGATCATT
>CAVWCJ010000008.1:0-85080 GCA_963753465.1 uncultured Chloroflexia bacterium | reverse complement strand
TTTGAAAAAATAGAGTTTCGAATTGCGGTTATCGTGCCATAATAGGCACATGCGAACAAAGAGGAAAGATAAACAATACCTTGAGGAAAGGCGGAAGCAGGCGCTCGAGCTGCTTGACAAAGGAAAGCCTGCGAGGGAAGTAGCTGAACTCATTGGCGTCACGGTCCGCAGTGTCAATCGCTGGCAAGCTCAGAAGGAAAACCCGCCGAAAAAGAGTGAACGTCCACCTGGGCGCCCCAGTCGGCTGACCTCAGCGCAGGTCCAGCAGTTGGAGCAGGAATTGCTGCGCGGGGCCTATGCCCATGGATATATGGAAGATTATTGGACGCTGGAGAGGATCGGTCATGTGATCTGGGAACTGTTTGGAGTACGGTATGTTCCCAGCGGCGTCTGGCACGTGATGGATCGCATGGGCTGGAGCAGCCAGAAGCCGCAGCGCTTGGCGATCCAACGCGACGAGGAAGCGATTGTCTCTTGGAAGTGGCGGGTTTGGCCAAGGATAAAAAAAGTGGCGTGAACTGTTGGCCACGCTGGTACTTGAGGATGAGAGCGGCTTCTCCTTGGTCTCGCCGCTCAAACGCAGCTGGTCGCCTCGAGGACATACGCCCACCATCCGCACCAGCCTGCAGCATCACCAGCGGTTGAACTTGCTGGGCGCACTGCTGGTCAGCCCGGATGGGAACAAGACCAAGTTGACCACTCGGTCTTATCGGCACAGCCTGCGTGGCGAACAGGTCGTCGCATTTTTGGAGCAGTTGCTGCGCACGGTTCCGGGTGAGATCGTGCTGGTGTGGGATAACCATCCCATTCATAAGCGCCAGCTCGTTCAAGATTTCATTGCCCAGCATCCACGCCTGCATGTATATCATTTTCCGATCTGCGCTCCGGAGCTCAACCCAGTTGAATTTGTTTGGACCCAGGTTAGTGAATACACCGCCAACTTTGCACCGCACAATATGATTGAACTTTGCACCAGAATAGTGAATGGGATTGCTCGTACGAGAAATTCCGTCAGACGATTAGCAGCCTGTTTGGCAGGCTGTGAACTTTCTTGGAAATAATCCTTGATGCGGCATCAATTATTCAAGAATCTGTAATAAATTATTTACGTTTTGATAGCCCTAATTCTTGCCTGTATCTTTTCCTCCAAGATCATACGCGATAAAAAAAATTCACCAAAGTCTTTAGCAATGAGATCAAACCTTTGTTCTTCAAGAGGATATCCGGGGGAATAAGCTATAATCGGCGCTTCTTCGCTCTTCGGGTCGATCTTATCTAGGTCTAAACAAAACACTTCACCGTCGCCGAGATCAAAAATTGGAATAAGGGTTCGGGGCAATCCCCATTCCTGACGTGCTTTTTCGGTGTACCAAACTACCCTAGGTATACCAGTAACGCTGAGATCATCATTCATTAAACCGTATATTTCAAAGGACCCAACTCCTCCTGAGCCATATTCTTCTAAAAACAAGCGATATAAAGGTGGAAATTTGGCCCCAAGTCTTTCTTGCGCCTTATTAATATCTGATCCTGTCTTTGGCCCAGAAAATTTCGCCCTATCCAAGTATTTTTGTATTAACCGCTTGGCTTCTTCATAATCAGAGACACTCATGATTTGGCCTCCAGGGTTTATTGTTTTAATAATTCTAACCCACGTTGCACCCAATACAGGGCTCCATACTTGATTGCCTTTTGTCCACTATTTGCGACTCTCTTTATTCAAATCTCAGTACCTAGTTTTTGCCCAAATTAGGCTACAAATCATCGGACCTTAACAAAGACATTGCGGTAAATCGCTAATCCTGAGAGCATAGAGGTGCCACTTTTTGCTTTCAGGAGGTGCGAGATGTCCGAGGAAACCATTTCACCCAGAGCCAGTTTGGCAGTCGTCGGACGACGATTTCAGCAGATGGGCATTTGGTTGGTGGTAGAGAAGAACGTACGGGTCAAACAGAAGGTGTTGCGCCATACGCCTACCGACAAGCTCAAGGATTGCCTGATCAACATTCTGGCAGGCGGGACTGGCTTGGTTGAGACCAATATGCGTGTGCGTCCTGACCGGGCGATCCAGGTTGCCTTTGGGAGGCAATCCTGTGCAGAGCAGTCCACGATCAGTGACACGCTGAATGCCTGCACGGAAGAGAATGTGAAACAGATGCGAACTGCCATCCGGGAAATCTTGAACCGACATGGACGCTGCTGCCAACATCCGTATGCAAAGAGCTGGCAAGTGCTGGATGTGGATGTGACCGGAATGCCTGCGGGACGATTGGGTGAAGGGGTGACGAAGGGCTACTTCGCGGGTGAAAAGAATTGTCGTGGCAGACAGTTGGGTCGGGTGTTGGCCTCCTGGTATGACGAGATCGTGGTCGACAAGCTCTATAACGGGAAGCGCCAGTTGGACAGCAGCCTGCCGGAACTGGTGCTGGAGGCAGAAAAAGCCCTGAATCTGGATGAATCCAGGCGTCGCCGGACCATTTTGCGGGTCGATGGAGGCGGGGGCAGTGATGGAAACATCCAATGGATGCTCGAAAGCTGCTACCAGCTCATCCTCAAAACCAAGAACTGGCATCGGGCCACCAAATTGGCCAGCTCCGTCACCTACCTGGTACCCTGACCCTAAAGTGCTGGATCGAGAGGTCGGGTGGGCGACAAGCCCTCACCCATATACCCGACCTACCCGCCAACTCGTGGTGCGCAAATGCAAACAGGATGGCACCTGGAGTTATCACGCTTTGATCTTCACCCTCACCGACCGGATGCTCTTTGAACTCCTCGGACAAAAGAAACCGGCTCATCTCACCGATGATCAGGTGCTCCTGGCCGCCTTGCATTTCTATGACCTGCGTGGCGGCGGCCTCGAAACCCAAAACAAAAGCGATAAGCAGGGCTTGGGTTTGTCTCGTCGTAACAAGCATCGTTTTGCGGCTCAAGAAATGTTGGTCTTGCTGGCTCAGCTGGCCCATAATCTGGTGATTTGGACACGCAATGACCTGGCTGCCACCAACCTGCGTTTCCTCAAGTATGGCATTCAGCGAACGGTCCGGGATGTGCTGAACATCCCCGGTTCCGTCCAGATCACAGCTCAAGGAACCATTGACCAGATCCGCCTTAATCCCAATCATCCGCTCGCTGCCGTTTTTCAAAAATCCTTTTCACCCTATCTCGCCCGCGATGATTTGTAGCCTAATTTGGGCAAAAACTAGGTCAGTAGGTGCCGGTTGATCTGTGACCCCACTCGCCCTCTACGCTATCAACAGCAGCTCACTTTGAGAGTGAGTTGCTGTTTTTTATTTCGGTTGTACAATAAAAGTGTCTGAACAACCACTTGATGCCGTCTGGCATCTGGGAGGGCATATGAAATCTGTAGAGAAGATCCCGTTTTTGCTGCTCGCCATCCTTATTCTCATTCCCCTCAGTCCGGCGTACGCGGATGCCGCCCCGCCAATGAATCCACCCGGCGGCGATGTCAGCCCGGAAGGAGGAACACAGGTGCAAATGCTGGCCGAGCAGGTGATCATCGATTTCCGACAGTCCACGGACGACAGCGGAAAAGTCACCGCCTGGTTCTTGTTTCGCAACACCGGAGACACTGATGAAAACCTGAAGGTACGTTTTCCCCTCAACGGTGACCCACAAGGTTCAGCGGATACCCCTCTCCCTTTGATTAAAGATTTAACTGCCTGGATCGGCAGCGATAAGCTTTCCACCCAGGTCGTTGAAGATAATGATCCCAACGCAGCCCAGTTTTTTCTGGGATACAGCGCGGTGATTGATTGGGCCGAATTCGATATGAGCTTTCCAGTCGGGAAGAACGTCAAGCTGACCGTAAATTACACGCTCAATCCAACCAAGGAAGCCTCCTTCGCAGATGTGATTTACCTGATGGCAACCGGAGCCGGGTGGAAAGGCCCCATCGGTAAGGCGGATGTGTTTCTTCGATTTCCGTATATCCTCAACCAGTACAATCTTCCAGATTATGACGATATCCATAATTATGATCAACCGGGAGAAACAACAACAGTTAGGGAAAACGAAGTCTGGATCCACTGGGATAACCTGGAACCCACCGACCAGGATAATGTACGTGTATCGATCATCCAACCTCATCTCTGGCAGGAGGTTTTGCAATGCCGTGCCCAGGTTATCGACACACCGGACGACCCCAGTGCATGGCTCTATCTGGCACGCGCTTATTTTGCGGCCGATCGAGAGAAACACGGCTTTTTCATAAACGATGAAATCAGTTCTTTTTACATCCTGGCGTTTGAACGCGCCCTGACGCTTAATCCCAATAATGCTGCCCTTCACATTGAATTTGCGAATGGTCTGACATCGATTGATTCCTCAGCCGGTTACTCCAGCCCGTCCTTTCTCAACGATACTCTGCTCAACGAGATAGCCACTGCCCTGAAACTGGACCCAAATAATGCGGATGCATTATCCCTCTTAAATACGCTTCAATTAAATCCTTCAGACCTTCCCACGCCGGGACCTTTCCCTGCGTTCACACTCCCCAGCTCAACCTCTGAACCCACCGAGCCTGAACCAACCTCAACTCCTGGTCCCTTGCCAACCTCCCTTCCGTCGGCAACTCCCACGCCAACCCTGACCCTCCAGGCCATGACCCAGACCCCCGCTGCGGTCCAAAAACCGGCCAACAGCAGCCACGCCAGCCAAATCTGGATGATTGTGTCTGGACTGATGCTTCTTGTCATCGGTTTTGGTGTGGGCTGGCTCGTCCGGCCAAAGAAATAAAGGGCATCCACCTATCCGCCGTCCAAGCTTTATTCAGGTCGGTCGAAGTATCTGTTGTTTTAAGTTCGTTCCCCAGGAGGGGTTTTATACCTAATGGCCATGGTTACGGTAGGAAAGTAAATACATCCTCAACCTGTCTCTAGGGGTTCTCTTATTCGGTCAGGGCTTCAGATGCACAGACTATATCCCCGGGAGGGTCTATGAAATCGATCAAATGGGTCCTATGTTTTCTGCTTGCCATTTTCATTCTAATTCCCACGGACCCGGCCCGGGCGGATGGTGCCCCACCTCCAGACATCACCAGTCTCGGCGGTGTCGGGCCATTTCGCTACCAGTCCACCGAAGTCCAGATGGAGTATGAACGTGTTGAAATGGAGCTTCAAGAAGAACCTGGCGATGACCCTGCCCATCCGATCAACCAGATCTCAGTCAATGCCTGGTTCATCATGAACAATACCGGCTCCGTCGATGAGAAAATGCAGGTCATTTTTCCGCTTGACAATATCAACGATTGTGTAGACCATGCCGACAGTCCGTTATCCACACCGATGCTATTTAGTTCATCTTACTCTTATCAAATTATCGCTGATTCCTTCAATGTCAGTGTGGATGGGGTTAGTGAATCGACAACGCCAGTTACAACGGAAAGCCCCGATACAGGAAAACTTCCTGATTCTTGTACCAATGAACCAATGCACTGGGCTGGTTTTGATGTCCTCTTTCCTGTCAATCAAAATGTGCTCATCCGTGTCAACTACATGATGAAATCTAGCACTACAACGACGTTTCATATTACTACGACGTTTTGAATATTACTACGACGTTTTGCGGCGGGACCCTTTCGTAACCTTGGCGCGGCGCTGATTGAGGTTGTGCTTGCGGTGAGAGCAGTAGGCCAAATAGTTTCGCCGCTGATGGTAGTTGATCGAGGGTAAACCATCTTCGGGATGCTGAGTTCCCTCGGAAATAGTTGGTGCCACCAGTTGCCGAGCCTGAGAAATAGTAAGTGCAGGTAGTTTTTTTTAAAGATCAAGCGCAACCGCATCAGGAAAAGGTGCGCCATAAATGTTTGGAACATATGATGATGCCATCCCAACCAGGTCCGCATTTCGTAATGATCCATCCCGACCTCGCCTTTCGATTCTTCAAACGAAGTTTCGATCGGCCAGCGCAAACCGCTCACGCGGATCAACTCTGCCTTTGGGCAGTTGGCAGGGGCATTGCTCAGATAGAATTTCAATTCGGATTGCGGTGCCCAACTGCGGCGCAAGATGAGCCACTGGCGTATGGCTGGCAAGTGGTCATGAACAGGGGTCACACGCAACACCGCAAAGCCGGCTGCCAACGGGCCTTTGCTGCCTTCATGGATCAGATGCCGATGCCAGGCGGTTTTCGGCAGATTGGCTGCCAGTACCCGCACTTCCTCCGGCGGCGGAGCACTGCGCCGGACGCGAGGATACAAGCGGGGGGGTCCCATCAGACTTGGCCCCGGCTCTTCTACCAACGGCGTGCGCTCCCAGACGTGTGTGTCGCTTGGCACTTCGGCCAGGTACCACCGGTGCATCGCCACGATTTCGTGCAAAAAAGCCGGGTTTTTCCCAAAACTTTCGTCAAAAACCACCCACTGAAAGGGAATCACGCCGCGCTCATCCATTTCCTGCAACATATCCAGTGCCAGCTCACCCTCGGTTTGAAATCGAATGTTCTCCGGCAAACCACAGGCCTTTCGCAACAGACGATGATCTGCGTCAAACCACTTCTGCGGAAGATACAATCGTTCATCCAAGAAACCATAGCCTCGCCGACTGACATATCCCAGATAAATCCCTTCCTGGCAATTCGCGATCTTGCCAAGATGCCCGCAGTATTGCCGCGCCACTCCCACCGAGTGCTTCCCTTGTTTCGGGAAACCGCTCCCATCCACAACGACAATCCCATCCCGCTCGCCCATCCACTCAGCCACCCAGGCCTGCAGTTGGGTCATCGGCCCGCGCGTGTCCCATTCACTTTGACTCATGAAGCGTTGCAGATCTCGGACGGCGTTGGGGACTGCACCCAACAATGCCAGCACCATGGGTTCGATCGTCTTTCGTTCCAGGTTGGACAGCTGCCCGCACAAGTAAAACCATGACCAATCGGCCTGTTCGTGCCGCTGGAAGAATTGTTCAAACGCATGATGGTAATCGATCAACACTTTGACTGCTGTTTTCACGTCTTGACGTGTAGCTGGTCTCGGGCGCTGCCCACTGGCTGGCGGTTGATGAATTGACTGAGAATGAGCACGAGCAGATTGATGTTTCTTGTTCATGGCGATCTCCTTCCAAGAGTGTTCGCCATGGAGTGTACGCCGGAATTCTTAAGTTTTCCACGAAACGTCGTAGTAATATTCAAAACGTCGTAGTAATACGAAACGTCGTTGTAGTGCTAGCACCTCGGCAAGTATCGAAAGAGTTCAATATATCCTGGAAACAGGTGCCGGTTGGAAAGGTCCGATCGGGAGAGCCGATATTATCATGCGTTTTCCATACATGGCGATGTCTGACAATATCATCAGGCCGGATATTTTACATAACGGTACGACATCCGGGTACAGCACGCTTTATAACGAAATCTACTGGTCTTTTAGTAATTTTGAGCCGACCAACAACGATAATATCGTGGTCGCATTTCTCTCACCTGAAGTCTGGCAAGAGATTAAATCCATGCGCTCTGGCATTCAGAGCAATCCTCAAGATGCGGATGCCTGGCTAAAACTTATTGATGCCTACATTGAAATTGGAGGGTGGGGGGGGTGTAAAAACCCAGAGAATTATATGTATTTCGACAAAGTATACATGACTTACGAACAAGCTATCCAGGAAAATCCGAACAGTGCAGACTTAAATGCCAGTTATGCTGATTGGTTGGTCAATCAATTATGTTTAGGCAATCCGAGTAGCTCAGAGCTAGAAACTATCCTCTCCTACCTCAATAAAGCCTTGGCCCTTGATCCGAACGACCAAACCGCCCAAGGCGACCTTTCCTCTATAGAAAATATGGTACCAGATTTGACTTTTACTCCTCCTCCAACTATCCCGCCGACCCTCACCCTCACTCCATCCATTACCCTGATACCGTCGGTTACCCCGACGCCAACGATCTCCCTAACTCCGACGAACACACCGATCCCGACCTCTCCGCTGCTACCAACCCAAACCCCCCCGCCACCAATTACCTATGCACTACCTTCTTCAAAAACTCCAACTCCTTCTCCGACTCCTCTGCCGACGCCTACCCTTATATCTGCCATTTCTGCCGTGTTCGGGGGCAAAAGCAAAGGCTCTGGCTGGCTGGCCCTTTCCGCCTTCGTGCTCCTGCTTGGCGCAGCCCTGATTACCTGGCTCTCGGTCAGGATAAAAAGGGAGTAATTCGATGGACCTGGCTGGTTTCCTCAATTCCTCGATTGCCGCCTGGGCACTCGTGGTCCTTTTAATGGTGTTCCTGGCCTTTATGACGTTATCGAGAAGATCCAGGATCATCAAGGATCAGACGGCCATTTTTGTCATCGTTCTTGTCCTGCTGCTCGGGCTGATTGCGCTGGCTGTAAATACGCCTTGAAAAAGCAAGAGGCCGGGGCTTGAAACCCCAGCTTCCTGCGGATCAAGGATAAACCTGCCAGCCTTTTGGATAATGATTTTTGACCACCCCCTGGACGCGCTTGCCCCAGCCGAGCGGCCAGCCGTCCACGGTAACCAGCAGCCAGCCCGGCGGACCGTCCGAAGGAATTGTCCCGCCGCTCAGGTATGTCGCCAGGCGCGGTTCGTCGGAGGGCAAATCCAGCGTTCGCCGAGCCTGCCCTCTGCGCAGGAACAGCGCCAGCGGGTGAGCCGGCTCGAAACGGTCCTTCTTGAATGTTCCCAACCAGATCCCGGGAACCTCCACCCGCAGCCCCTGCATGTCGGGCATTCCCTCCGGAACCAGGTACAGCCGTTCAGCTTGAAGAAACAACCGCTCCTCCGGGAAATCGACTGCCAGGATTTCCTCCCTAAATGCCCGCCAGGTCGCAGCCAGGTCCCCGGGCAGAGCGGCAGGTGGATGAGGCGAGAAACGATCCTCCGCTCTCCCGGCCCCGCGCTGCAGCAGGCAGACAAAATGCCCATCACCGGGCAACCGGTGAGGAAACAACCGGGCTGCTCTGCTTGTTCGGGCATCCACCACAGCAGAGGATGCCTGACTTGCAGAGGTGGTTTTAAAAACCACCGCGCTGCCTGTGGATCCAGCGGCAATATTCAACCACTCCGGATGGCCGGGAGCAAACCCGGGCAGCTGCGGCAGGGGGACCACCTCGAACTCCGCATGCTCCTGCAGGAATCGGGTAATGCTGCCCTCATCTTCTTCCGGAGAAAATGTACAGGTGGAGTAGAGCAAATAGCCGTTGGGCTTTACCAGGTGGGCTGCAACACGCAGGATGCTGACCTGTTTCGCAGCATACTCCGCCACCGTCTCCAGCGACCAGTCGCGGCGGGCGTTCATGTCCCTCCGAAAGGTGCCCTCGCCGGAGCAGGGTGCATCCACCAGGACCCGGTCAAAGGCCGCACCGAAGTGGTCCGCCAGCCGCTCCGGAGTTTCGTTCGTGATGACCACATTCCCCGCCCCCCAGCGCTGCAGGTTGATGACCAGGGCATCCAGCCGTTTTGTCCGGATTTCGTTCGCCACGAGAAGTCCCTGGCCTCCCATCAGCGAAGCCAAGTGGGTTGTCTTGCCGCCGGGTGAAGCAGCCAGGTCCAGGACGCGCTCCCCGGGTTTTGGGGCAAGCAGTTCCGCGGCCGACATGGCCGAGGGGTCCTGCAGGTAATAGAGCCCGGCCAGATGATGGGGATGCTTTCCGGGAGCAAACTCCCCCCTTTCTTCAGGAAAGGGGTCCGGAGCAAGGGAAAACGCAGATCGACACCAAGGGATACGTTCCTGCACCCGGATCTGCGTGACCCGCAGAAACTCTTCCGGACTGACCTTTAAGGTGTTCACTCGCAATCCCCGGTCCGGCTCTCTCTCCAGGGAGGCAGCGAATGCCAAATACTCCTCGCCCATAAAGGAAGACATGCGCTCCAGAAAAAGGGGCGGAATTGAAGCAATAGACGATGACATATGGATCATTATAAGATTAAAATAGAGACGGAAAGGAGCCGTAGATGGATGTTCACGTCGACCCGGAGGAAAACGAGATTCACGCTCTGCTCACACTTGCGGGCCCTCTGTCAGGCAGAAGAGTGCTCGAGATCGGCTGCGGGGACGGCCGGCTGACATGGCGCTATGCCGCGCGCGCAGGTCATGTGACCGCCATCGACCCGGACCAGGAGCGAGTGCAGCGCGCCCGTGCGGACTGCCCGGTCAGATTGCGCGCTCGGGTGAAGTTCCTCAACCTAGGCCTGGAGGAATTTGCTGCAGGCGTCCACACGGACCGGTATGACCTGGCCATCCTGGCCTGGTCGCTTTGATGAATGGAAACCTCGGGCATGGTTCATGCCCTGGACAGCATAAAGGAATTGTTGAAACCGGCGGGCTTGCTGATCGATATCCATCCCATCAGCAGCCCTCCCGAGCTGTTCGTGCGCATCCATGCAGAGCGCTGCTTCATCGGCTACCCAGAAGAAAAAGGGCAATTCGTCCAATATAATATACTGGCCCAGGCTGCCCTGGACGAGTCCGTCCGGAAAGGGACCTTCCGGCTGGACCATGCCGGACAGTTTACGTTTGTCACTCACGCCAGGACGTTACAGGCCTTCCAGGCCTACCTCGCTGAAAATTGGAAGGACGCCGTTCTGCCCTCCAGGGTGCTGCGCAAGGCGGCGGCTGCTTTCGAGAAGCCGGGCGCAGAGGAGGTCCTGCTGGAGGAGCAGATAATCATCTCCCGGTTGCAGCGCGGACCATGACGGACGAGCGGCGGTTGTCGTTTCTGATTTTCCCGGCTGGAGTGCGATCATGCCGATCGAAAAATAGCCTCGCAGGAACAAAAACTCACGGTGGAGGAAAAGCATGAGTATGGGAGGTGATCCAGGGGCATGCCTGGGATTATCAAGCTGTCGACCTCTCACCAAGGTATAATTTAGACAAATGAACGGGAAAATCTTCCCGGCATCCAATGAAATCAGATCCTGGTATGACCGGCTGCCCAAGGTTGAACTCCACCTGCATCTGGAGGGGGCCATCCCCCTAGCTGCCCTGTGGAGCCTGGTCCAAAAATACGGCGGCGATCCGTCCATCCCGGACCAGGCTGCCCTGCAGAGGAAATTCAAAACCTGCTACCGCGACTTCCCCGATTTCATCGAGTCATGGGTCTGGAAAAACCGGTTCCTGCGGGAGTATGAAGACTTCACCTTCTTCGCTGAAGCGGTGGCACGCGACCTGGCCAGCCAGAACATCCGCTATGCGGAGGTGTTTTATTCACCCCCGGATTTTACCGCCCGCGGCCTGAAAACCCAGCCGCTCACCGAAGCCATCCGCGCCGGCTTGGATCACGTTCCGGAAATTGAGATTGCTTTGATCGCGGACATGGTCCGGGATTTCGGTCCGGAGAAGGCCGCTGTTACCCTGGCGGAAGTGAACGAGGTGAAGCGCTGCGGCGTGATCGGGATCGGGCTGGGCGGTTCAGAACAGGCCTTCCCGGCCGGGCCTTTCAAGGAAGTGTTCGCAGAAGCTCGCCGCCTGGGACTGCACACCACCTCTCACGCCGGAGAGGCTGCCGGCCCTGAAAGCGTCTGGGCCGCCCTGCAGGTCCTGCAGGCTGAACGCATCGGCCATGGGACGCGTGCCATTGAAGACGAACGCTTGTTGGATGTTCTGGCCCAAAAGGCAATCCCGGTGGAGGCCTGCCCGCTCTCGAACGTGCGCACCGGCGCCGTGAAATCCATCCACGCACATCCGGTCCGGCGCTTTGTCGAGCGCGGCCTGCTAGCAGCCTGTCGGAGAGGAAAGGATATTAACCAGATTTAAGACCGACCATCGTGGAAATGGGGTCAGATTCTGGCTAAAAGGTATTGATGGGCACTGAACGATCTCTTCTTTTCCTCATTTCTTTTTCCTGCAGGCGCGTTAATAGAGTCCCTGTTCGAGAAATAGGACGTGCATGCGCTTGAGGTTGAACGCCAGACAGACCAAGCACCATTCCCCCGCTGCCGCAGCCAGGCCGCGCAAGGAGAATTGGCGAAAGCCCAGGATCTCTTTGATGATCCCGATCACAGGTTCGACGGTGCATTTGCGCAAACGATAGATCGCCTGGCCGATCTCCGTCTGGAGTTTATACGCCATTTTGACGATCGCACTGGTTTGTTCAGCAGGAGGCTCGGGTTGTTCCTGGAAAAAGGTATGCCAATCTTTGTGATGCGGTTCGCGCCCGGTGGCGATGTAAGGGTCGATCTCGCGTTGCTCACACGCCTGGACATTGGCTGCGCTGAAATAGCCGTTATCCAAGGCGACTGCAGTGGGTCGGCCTACTTCCGGAGCGAGTGCATCCAGCGTCGGAACAGCTTCCTGCTTGTCATTGGGATGATTCGAAAGTGTGTTGGCCACGATCAGCAGACTCACCTGGTCAACGGCTGCCTGAACGTTATAGTGCTGGTCAACGCCTTCATTCGTGCTGTTCTTCATGATCCGAGAATCGGGATCCGTGAAATTGAATTGGTCTTTGTCCTGCGGCCCCGGTTGCGGCGGTTTCAAAGGGCGTCCTTTGGGTTTGCCATGCCGTTTGCGGGCTTTTTCTTTGCGTTCTCGCTCCTTGGCCTGGTATTCGGCCTGTTCCGCTGCGTAGCGCACTTGGGCACGTTCTTCCAAAACCGCTTTGGCCTTCGCCAGATTAGCCAATCGCTCCTGGCGGATGGCAATCTCGTCTTCCAGCACCAACCCTTCCGGCAGCTGCAACTCCCCTTGATCGGCCTGCTCGCCCAGCGTGAATAATTCATTCACTTCCCGCTGCAGATCAGCTTCCATTTCGACCAGACGCCGGTAGCTGACCGCATGAACTCTTGGAAGCGTCTGCATGGATCTTGCTGCCATCCAGACTGATGTTCCCCAGCTGGAGCACTCCAGCAGCTTGAGCCACCAGCAGGATCTGCACAAACAATTCCTTGATCTCTCCCAGAAAGGTCTTGCGAAAATGGGCGATCGTGTCGTGATCCGGATGCAGACCCCCAGCAATATATCGAAAAGGAATGCTCTCGTAGGTGGCCTTCTCGATCTTCCGCGAGCTGAACACCCCACTGGCATACCCGTAGAACAGCAACCCCAGCAAGATCTCCGGAGCGATCGCTTCACCCCCCAGGGGGGCATAGTGAGCGTAGATCTTACTCAGATCGAGTTGGGCAATCAGATCGACGGTATAGCGCGCCAGATGATTGGTCGGCAAAGCCTCTGCCAACCGGATGGTCTGGTTCAGGGTTTCTTCATAATCTGCAGTTTTGAATTTTCGGCTCATCTTGAAAGTTTATCACTCGTTTCCTCTTGTCGGCCCTCTCCGACAAGCTGCTAGTGACCATCAATACCGACGACCCCAAGATGTTCGGCAGCTCCCTGGCAGAAGAATACCGCCAGCTGGTGGAATGCCTGGGCTTTTCCCGCGTGGAGATCCAAATGTTGATCCAGAATGCTATCCGGGCGTCCTGGCTCCCGCCGGAGCGGAAGCAGCTCTTGGCAGAAAATTTCAAGTATGACCCGGCCTGGCAGGAAACTTGACGGAGGCGCCCGATGCGCATCGAAGACCTGAACTGGATGGACGTGGAAGAATATCTCAAGCACGATGACCGGCTGATGCTGGTCGTGGGGGCATGCGAACAGCACGGCTACCTGTCCCTGCTCTCGGACGTGAAGGTCCCGCTCGCCCTGGCGGATGCCGCCTCGCAGCAAACCGGCGTCCTGGTCGCCCCACCGCTCAACTTCGGCAGCAGCCCCTATTTCCTGACCTACCCGGGGACGCTCAGCCTGCGGCTGTCCACCCTGCTGGATGCGGTTGAAGATCTGGTGCGCTCGGCGTATGGGCAGGGATTCCGGCGCATCCTCGTCCTGAACGGCCACGGGGGGAACAGCGGGTCGCGTGCCCGCCTGACCGAGCTGGCGAATGCGCTTTCCGGGCTGAAATTGAACTGGTACGCCTGGTGGATGTCCCACAGCGTCGAAGCAGTGGCTCTCCGCCACGAAATCAAGCCGGCGCATGCCAACTGGCTGGAGGCATTTCCCTTCACGATCGTCGGCGAGCTGCCGCAGGGCGAGAAAACCCCGCCGCGTGTCCCCTCTGATATCCTGGATGCATCCACAGCCCGCCAGGTCTACGGTGACGGATCCTTCGGCGGTCCCTACCGGGTCCCTGAGAACATCATGCAGGAAGTTTTCGAGGCTGCGCGGCAGGATATCCTGCAAATGTTAAAATTTGAATAAAAGTTCTGGCTACCCGACAGTTTGATGTCGTATATTCAATACCTTCGCCAATTATGGACTGATGGAAGGTTGGAAAACCGGGTGAATGGCACCCAAACGGGCGATTTGCTCAAAAATGTCAGCCAATAAAACGGCATCAGGTTTTTCCGGAAGCATTTTTATTGTCTCGACTGCATATCGATAGCCGTGATAGTGCGCCTTCAAATCCAGGATACTGAAATCCGGATTGTTCCGTTGAAAGCGGCGCAAGAGCACCTGGGAGAGATTGACCAGGAAGAAAGCCAGATTGGCGGCATTGGTCACAGCAGTTTTTTCGATGTTCATAAAATCTTCCAAGCCCCAATATTGTTTGGCGTCGCGGAAGTTGAACTCGATCTGGAAACGAAGACTATAGAAGTGGATAAGTTTGGCGTAGCATAACTCCAGATCGGTGCTGAACAGAATGACATGGGCCTGGAGTTGAGTATCCAGATTGGTCTTAAGCATGATGACCACATTGAGCGGCAGAGCAAATTCCTTGTTGAGCAGTTCGGCTTGATAAATATCGGTCCGGATATTCTTTTCGGTGGTGCTCTCTTTCAAATACTTCGGATCCATCTTGCGAACGATCACTTTGTCGCCATATTTCGAATGAGGCCCAGAGCCTGGATAAGGACCCGTATAAGAAAAATACAAGGCCGCATCCTGGCGGAGTTTCGAGATCAACTGCAATCCGCTCTGGGTCACCATCCATGCGCTCGGATAATTGCCGAAGTGACCATCCATGACCAGGTATTTGAGCGCCAGAACCTTGCCAATTTGCTGCAAAAACGCCTTCAACGCCACCTGGATCCGCTGTAACTCGGCATTCAACACGACTTCGGCACTCTTTTTGTTCCGGCTGCCCTTCGGTCGTCCACGTTGGCGCTTTTCTCCAGGTTCCTTCTTCTTGGCCTGCTTCTTGGCTTTGCTGGCAGCCTTCTCCGCGTCACTCCGCACGACCTGATCGATCTGCACCGGGTAGGATTTCTCTTCTCGAACATCGATCAGCGAAAAAGCAAAGAAGGCCAGCCCCGCGATCGGACGTTGTTGGATGCTCGAAAAGAAGCGATCCAATCCATAGGTCTCTTTGCCCGCTTTGCCGCACACCACTTCGTCGCCTGCCAGAATGTACTCATCCTTGGGATCCCACAGCCATTTCTGGAAGAAGCTCCACAACACTCCTGCCCAGGGAATCGCAGTGTGATATAAGCGCTGGATCGTCCGGTAACTGCCGCCTTTGTCGGTCCAGCGCGAGATGCCCAGCATCGTTACTCGTCCGGTCATCATCAGCATTCCTAAAATGATCCGGCTCAACTGGCGCAAAGTCGTTTTCGAAATCAGAGGTGCTATGCTTTGTAAAAGTGCTAGAATGTCTGTCATGGGCTTCTCGGGTTTGGGTTGTTGGTGACACTTCAACTTTACCCGAAAAGCCCTATTTCGTCAGTTCATTTTTGGCGAAGGTATTGATATTACAAATTAACGGCGCCTAACACCGCCGGTCAGCAGCGGCGGGCCCATTAACCGATTATTTGCAAAATATTAATTCAAGTTTAATCATCCCGGGCTAATGTAAGGTTATAGTTAAACGACCATTAAGCTCAAGGGTCTGTTGGTTTTCTTATCAATACCGATACCAACCGGATTGAAGGGACTGGACTGAAACACCAGCGATGGTATCTCGAATGCGGAATACCCAACCTGTGAGCGGTAACAAGAAGCGCATCTTCCGGCACCACATCGACTGGACGGCCTATCTATTTATTCTACCCGCCTTTGTCATCCTGGGAGTTTTCCATATATTTCCCGTGTTGTATGCGATCGACATCAGCCTGAATACGGGCCCGATTAACAAATTTAAATTTGTCGGTTTGCAGAATTACATTCAGGCACTGACTAGCAGCGACTTCTGGGGTGCCCTGGTCAATACCTTTGCTTTCGCTCTGATGACGATCGTGATCACCCTCCTGCTGGGACTGGTGTTCGCGTACCTGCTGTACCAGCGTGTGCGCGGCCGATCCATTTACCGCACGATCTATTTCCTTCCCTATGTCGTTTCGACGGTCGGTTCCTCGATTGTCTGGGCGTGGGTGTTTGACCCGAGCAGCGGGCTTGTGGACCGCATACTCAAGCCCCTTGGCCTTCCTCCGCTGCGCTGGCTGATCGAACCCGCCGGAATCTTTCAGCTGATCGGGCGGCAGTTCCACCTGTCCCTTCCCGTCTGGCTGCACGGACCCAGCCTGGCGCTGGTCGCAATCGCCATTTTCACGATCTGGCAGTCCGTCGGTTATGACATTGTCATTTTCCTGGCAGGCCTCGGCAATATTCCCCGGGAGCTTTACGAGGCGGCCCGCATTGACGGCGCCGGCAGCCTGCAATTGTTCCGCTGGATCACCATTCCATTGCTGGCCCCAACCACGTTTTTTGTTGTGGTCATTTCGATCATCGGATCCTTGCAATCCTTCAATCAGATCTACTCCATGAACATTGCCGCGGCACAAACCCTGGGCGGGCCCCTGGGCACCACGAACACCCTCACGGTCTATATGTTTAACGAGTTGTACAGCTATTCGAACTACGGTTATGCTGCTACCGTTGCCGTCCTGTTATCTTTGATCATCTTGCTTTTGACATTCGCCAACTTTCGCTTCATCGGCCAGCGGACGGAGAGCTGGGTGGGGGAAGAGGGATGAGAACGCTCCTCCTGGAAAGGTTCGCCTACCTGTTGAAGCGCCTGGTCCTCCACCTGGTACTGATTGCCGGGGCAGTTTTTGCCCTGTTCCCATTTGTATGGATGGTATTAACTTCCCTGAAAAGCTACATCGAGGCCTCCGCCGCCCAGAGCTTTTTACCAACCCACTGGCTGTTCTCCAACTACGTCGAGGCCTGGAACCGGGTGGGGCTGTTCCCGCGCTATTTTGCCAACACGATGTTCATGGCGGTCGCCACAGCCCTGGGTGTCCTGGTCACGTCCTCCCTGGCCGGTTATGCCTTTGCACGCATGCGCTTCCCGGGTCGGGAGGCACTTTTCATCCTGCTACTTTCGACCATGATGGTGCCGTTCGAAGTGACCTTGATCCCGAACTTCATCCTGATGCGGCAGCTCCACTGGATCGATCACTACGAGGCGTTGATCATCCCATGGACCGCCAGTGCCTTCAGCATTTTCCTGCTGCGCCAGTTTTTTAAAGCCATCCCTGTTGAGCTTTACGATGCGGCGGCCATTGACGGCTGCGGTCATTTGCGGTTCCTCTGGAGCATCGTCCTGCCGCTTTCCCGGCCAGCGCTCGTGACCAGCGCCCTATTCACGTTTTTGGGAAGCTGGAACTCGCTGATGTGGCCCCTGCTGGTGACCAATAATCCCCTGATGCGCCCGTTGCAGGTTGGAATCGTTTCTTTCACTACGGACGCTGGCACGGATGTGCAGTACCTGCTGGCCGCCGTCACGATCAGCATCATCCCGGTTGTTTTGATCTATTTCTTCTTACAACGCTGGTTCATCGAAGGAATCGCCAGGGTTGGCATCAAAGGTTGAAAAGGAGGCAAATGATCAGGTTAGCGATAATGGGATAGAATGCATCTGGACCGGCAGCCGGATCGACGAGGCCGGAACGAGGCGGATAGATCTCGGAACGCCGGGCCATCCGTACGCCTGCTCCATCAGGCAGAAGATCAACCAAGATACGCCTTATTTGTAAAAGGAGGAACTATGACAAGGAAATTCTTTTCGGCATGCTCAGTGGTGCTGATCCTGGCGCTGGCAGCCTGCGGACCGGCAGCAACGCCTGTGCCGACAGCGACCCAGGCTGCTGCTGCCAATACGGCCGCGCCGGCCGCGACCGCCGTCCCGACCGAGGCTCCAACCGCCGGCGCGACCGCCACCGCCACCCTCCCGCCGACGATCACTCCCGCACCCAATGCCATCCAGATCCAGTTCTGGCACGGGCAGAGCGGCTTTCAGGGGCAGGTCCTGAACAGCCTGGTTAACCAGTTCAATTCCACCCATCCCGACATCTTCGTGACGGCCACTTTCCAGGGGACCTACACCGACCTGTATAAAAAGGTCACGGCTTCCATTGCCAGCGGGGCCCCGCCCGACCTGACGGTTGCCTACCAGAACGACGTCTCAAATTACATCGCCAGTGATGCAGTCATCCCGCTGGACAGCCTGATGAGCGACCCGCAGATCGGTTTCAGCGCGGCCGACATGCAGGACATCTACCCCGCGTTCATCGACCACTATCCCCAGGCGAACAACCAGGTCTACAGCCTGGCTTTCATGCGCAGCATGGAGGTGATGTTCTACAATGCTGACATGCTGAAGGCAGCCGGATTCACGCAACCGCCTGCCACCTGGGACGATTTTCTGAAAGTCTGTGCGGCAGTCAGCAAGCCGCCGGATACCTATTGCTACGAGTTGAATACTGACGCATCGCGCTTTGCAAACTGGGTGTGGAGCCGCGGCGGCGACATGCTCAGCCCGGATAACAAGTCGGTTGCCTTCGGCTCCCAGGCCGGCCTGGATACGCTGAACTTCCTCGGCCAGCTCTTCCAAAAGCAGTATGCGATCGTGATTGCCAAGGCGTTCCAGGACCAGACCGACTTTTCCTTGGGCAAGATTGCCTTCACCTTCGGTTCGACGGCCGGGCTGCCGTACTATAAAACAGCCATCGACCAGGCCGGCAAGGTGACTAACTGGGGCATTGCCCCCGGCCCGCACACCACCCCCAACCCGGTGGTCGACGCCTATGGGCCGAGCGTCACGATCCTCAAGACGACGACGGCCAGGGAGAGGGCTGCCTTCACCTTCCTAAAGTGGTTGATGGATACCGGTCCGAATGCTACCTGGGTGCAGGCTACTTATTACTTCCCCGCCCGCCAATCGACCAAGGCGAGCCTGACGAGTTTCATCCAGGCCCAGCCGCTTTACGGCCAAGCCTTCGACTGGCTTCAGTATGGCCGGCAGGAGCCTACCATCGCCGCCTGGAATCCCATCCGCGGATTCATTGCAGATGCCCTGACTGCCGTTGCCAACAACACGACCACAACGCAGGACGCACTGAATACCGCTGTGAGCAAGTCCAACGCTGCCATGGCCGGCCACTAACCATCAAGCCCCGGCTATCAGGAAGATTGAGCTCTGGAAAACAGGGTGCAAAGCGACATTTTGCACCCTGTTTTCCGCTTGGAGCGAGCGTTGAGAAGAACCGGTAGCCGCATCGGCCACCGCCTCTCCCCGGTAGGGACTCATTTGTCGAAGAACTCAACCAGAACCGGAGCCTGGACGGCTGGATCCATGGCGGGGGTTTGACCTTCCAATACACGGCGCCGGGCATGGGGTAGAGCATCTGCGCGTGCTTTCGCACCATTAAAGTCATAATCAACTTCCTGCATAATCGCTAGCGCGGTCATGTCAACGAGTAGTGGATGTTCTTTCATAGACTCAACAGCCCGGCCCCACAAGGGTAGGAATAATGTCTTTTGAACATCCCCAAGCGGTAAAGCAGGCACTCCAACAGCTCATATCCAAAGGCTTTATCACACAAACAGAGGAGGGATTCCTCATCAAGGCCGAGTTGGGCGGTGGCAGCGCCTTGCGAGTTGAACAGGATTCTTTTCTCAAATCGGCATGCGCTTCATCGTAAGACAAGTCACCAGGCTCTTTCCTTCCAGATCCCGTTATGTTCCTACCTGTGACACCAAATTGTAGGGTGCCCAGTAAAAGTTCTCTTGACTTATTCAGACCAGAACAGTATAATTCCTGCCAGTTGACTATAGAGAAAATCTGCGCCTTGCCCGCGAGCGCTTGAGACAAAAAGGTCTCGAAGCGCTTGCTTTTGCTGTCTATACAGCATATGCTTGTAGACATACGGTCACAGATGCCAGTTTGTTTACACAGGAGATGGACCAGTGGAAACTAAGGGACTCGTATCATTGCGCATCAGCCTAGCCTCCCCAGAAACTATCCTGACTTGGTCTTATGGCGAAGTTCTAAAACCCGAAACCATCAACTACCGCCGCTTGCGACCAGAGAAAGACGGCCTGTTCTGCGAAGCCATCTTCGGCCCAACCCGCGATTGGCAGTGTTACTGCGGAAAGTATAAAAACCCCCGGTACAAAGGCATCACCTGTGACAAGTGCGGCGTCGAAGTGACGCGGTCCTCCGTTCGCCGCGAGCGCATGGGGCACATCGCACTGGCAACCCCGGTGGCCCACATCTGGTACACACGCCGCATCCCATCCTACCTTGGCCTGCTGCTGGACATCTCGCGGCGCAATCTGGACCGCGTGTTGTATTTCGCCCAGTACATCATCACCTACGTGGACGAGGACGCCCGCCAGAAAGCTCTCAAGCGCCTGGAGGACGAGATTTCTGTTTCCGAGCGTGAACAGGCCGCTGAGATCAATGCCAAGATTGCCGAAATCAAAACCGGGCGCGATAAGGCCCTGGCTGAAATCCAGACTCGCAAGTCGAATCTGGAGCGCGAGTACGATGAGAAGATCGCTTCCCGGTTGGAACCGCTGATCAAGGAAGGCCAGCGCGTGGAGAGCTCGCTGCAGGACAACAAGGGGAAGGTCCTTAAGGAAGCGGTGATCTTTGGCAACGACGTGACCATTGCCGATGTCGGCATCAAGGTTGGTGCGACCCACATCACCAAGCTCCAGAAGGTCGTCCAGGAACGCCTGGAAGGCCTGGAGAACGAGCTCAAGGATGAAAAATCGCGTGTCCTGGAAGAGGTCAAGATGGAAGCCGCCAAGACCAAGGCCGAGGCCGACGAGCAGATGAACGCCCTGCGCAGCCAGCTGGAAGACCAGTCGGCGGACTCGCACGACCAGAACGCCCACCAGCGCGACGAGCTGCTGGAGCTGCGTCCGTTTACCTTCCTGGGCGAGACCCGCTATCGCGAGCTGAAGCAGCGCTGGGGCCAGGTTTTCCGCGCGGACATGGGCGCCGAGGCGTTCTATGACATCCTGCGCCGGCTTGACCTGGACAAGCTCTCCGAGGAGCTCTGGCATGAGGTGCGCTCGACCAAATCCAAGCAGAAGCGCAAGAAGGCCACGACCCGCCTCAAGGTCGTGGAAGCCTTCCGCCGTTCGGGCAACCGCCCGGAGTGGATGATCCTGACCATCCTGCCGGTCATCCCACCCGACCTGCGCCCGATGGTGCAGTTGGACGGCGGCCGCTTCGCGACCTCAGACCTGAACGACCTGTACCGGCGAGTCATCAACCGCAACAACCGCCTGAAGAGGCTGCTTGAGCTCGGCGCACCCGATGTGATCGTGCGCAATGAGAAGCGCATGCTCCAGGAGGCGGTCGACTCGCTGATCGACAATTCACAGCGCGGCAAGGCACTCAGCCGCCGCGGCCGGCGCGAGCTGCGCTCCCTGAGCGACATGCTCAAAGGTAAGAAGGGCCGCTTCCGCCGCAACCTGCTCGGCAAGCGCGTCGACTACTCAGGCCGTTCAGTCATCGTGGTTGGCCCCCAGCTGCACCTCTACCAATGCGGCCTGCCCAAGAGCATGGCCCTCGAGCTCTACCGCCCGTTCGTCATCGCCCGCCTGGTGAGCCACAACTACGCAGCCAATGTCAAGGGTGCACGCCGCTTCATCGAGCGCAACCGCCCCGAGGTTTGGGAAGTACTGGAAGAGGTCATCAAGGACCGGCCGGTGCTCCTGAACCGGGCTCCCACCCTGCACCGCCTGGGCATCCAGGCATTCGAACCTGTGCTGATCGAAGGATCAGCCATCCAGCTGCACCCGCTGGTCTGCACCGCATTCAACGCCGACTTCGACGGCGACCAGATGGCCGTGCACGTGCCCCTTTCTGACAAGGCCGTGCATGAAGCCCGCCGCCTGATGCTGGCTTCTAAAAACCTGCTCAAACCCGCCGACGGCGAACCGATCATCGGCCCGTCCAAGGACATGGTGCTGGGTGTGTTTTACATGACCATGATGCATTCCAAGACGCACCGGGGTGACGGACGCGCCTTCGCCGACTTGGACGAGGTCGAGATGGCCTACCAGCTCGGCCAGATCGAAATCCACTCCAAGATCAAGGCGCATGTAAAAACCTGGTACGCCGACGACGGTACGCGCCTCACCGCCCAGGAGGAACGCCTGATAGACACCACTGTTGGCAGGGTGCTCTTCAACCGCATCCTGCCCGAAACGGTCCAGTTCGTTAACGAACAGCTGGACAAGGGCGGCGTCAAGGACCTGATCGCCGATGTGTACGAGCTGTCCGGCCAGGACATGACCACCGAAACTGCTGACGCGATCAAACGCATCGGCTTCGAGTATGCCATGCGTTCCGGGACCACAATTGCGGTATCGGATATCACCGTCCCACCGCTCAAGCAGGAAATCGTCCAGAAAGCGCTGAAGGATGTCGAACTGATCCAGCGCGACTTCCGGCGCGGACTGCTCACCGAACAGGAGCAGAACGAGCGCGTCATCGAGACCTGGCAGCAGACCACCAACGAAGTTGCCAAGGCGGTTCGAGACAGCATGGACCCGGATGGCAACCTGTCAACGATGGCCAACTCGGGCGCCACCAAGGGTGGCTTCGGCCCGATCAGCCAGCTGGCAGGCATGCGCGGCCTGATGGCCGATCCCTCCGGACGCATCATCCCGCTCGCCATCCAATCCAACTTCCGCGAAGGCCTGACTGCCCTCGAATACTTCATTTCAACCCATGGCGCCCGCAAAGGCTTGGCCGACACCGCCCTGCGCACCGCCGACGCCGGGTACCTGACCCGCCGCCTGGTGGATATTGCCCAGGATGTGATCATCAACGAGTACGACTGCGGCACGAAGGATGGCATCTTGATCCGCGCCAGGGATGACGTGGCCGGCCAGTCAATGGCGAGCCGCCTGTACGGGCGGCTGATCGCTGATCGCGTGCTCGATCCGAAGACCGGCGAAGTGCTGGCCGAGCCTGATGATGTCATTGATCACGAGCTGGCGCGCAAGATTTCTGCGGCCAACGTGGAAGAGGTCAAGGTCCGTTCAGCCGTCACCTGCGAACTGACCCACGGCATTTGCGCCAAGTGCTATGGTCTCGATTTGGGCCGCGGCACGATGGTGGAGCTTGGTTCCGCGGTCGGGATCGTGGCCGCCCAATCCATCGGCGAGCCTGGCACCCAGCTGACCCTGCGCACGTTCCATACCGGCGGCGTGGCAGCTGGCGGCGACATCACCACCGGTCTGCCGCGCGTGGAAGAGCTCTTCGAAGCCCGCAAACAACCGAAAGGGGAGGCAGTCGTCTCCGAGATCAAGGGTACTGTGCGCGTCGTCCAATCGGATAAATACGCCGATATGCGCCTGGTGCGCGTCGAGTACAGTGAGATGATCCATGACGAGTTCGACGTGCCCAAGGAATGGAAGATTCAGGTCAAGGAAGAGGACGAGGTTAAGGCCGGCGATGTCATCGCCAAGCTCGAGGATGCAACCATTACCACCCCGCACGACGGTCGCGTCCGCGTGGAAAAGCGCAAGGTTTATGTCTCCTACGAGCAGCACGAGGAGGTCGAGCACGAGATTCCGACCACGCTGCGCCTGCTGGTCAAGGACGGCGACAAGGTCGAAGCCGGAGAGGCGCTGACCGAGGGCTCGCTCAATCCGCACCGCATCCTGCGCATCCAGGGACGGGAAGCCTGCCAGATGTACCTGCTCAGCGAAATCCAGAAGGTGTACCGCTCGCAGGGCCAGAACATCCATGACAAGCACTTTGAGGTCATTATCCGCAAGATGATGAGCAAAGTGCAGGTCCAGCGCCCGGGCGATACCCTGTACCTGCCCGGCGATGCCGTCGACCGGCTGGATATCAAGCGCTTCAACGAGCAGCTGCTCTCCGAGAGCAAGCAGCCTGCCAAGTATTTCGAAATCCTGCTTGGTGTGACCAAGGCTTCTCTCAGCACCGACTCCTTCCTCTCGGCCTCCTCCTTCCAGCACACCATCAAGGTGCTCGCAGGAGCGGCCATCGCCGCCTCCACTGACCCACTTTTCGGCCTGAAGGAAAACGTCATCATCGGCAAGCTGATCCCCGCTGGGACCGGCTTCGTTCACGGACGTTTCGTGGCCACTGAAAAGGCACTGGAGGAAGCCGGATCATCGCAGTGGACGGAAATTCAGGATACCGCGGCATCCGATTAAAATTCACCGTTTTCATCGGGGCGGCTCGACGAGCCGCCCCGATTTTTCTCCTGTCAACCCAAAGTAGATGCGGGCCGACAGTTGATAGCTGACCCAGAAATGTTTGGAATCACCGACAGTTGATCGCTTACATGGAGGTGTGTGGTGACCGCCAGAGATGATGCGATTAAGTGTCGCTTACTTCGTCAAAAAAGGATACGACCAGCGCTTGGAAATGCGGCCTTGCACATAGACTGTCAAGTGAGCACGCTGGGTATCCAGAACGGCTTTCACATACTGTCTCTTCAATCGTTTGCCGAGCTTGAAGGCCTGGCCGAGCAAGTGGATGTTGCCATGCGCCGTGACCTGGCGGATGAAGGTCACGCGCCCGGCCGCGATCGGCAAAGGGTCGGTGGGGACGGTGTAACGCGGTGGCAGCTTCTGCAATTTGCGGCGGCGACGATATTGATCGGGAGTCAAGCCTCCCAGGCGTCGTTGGGCATGTTGGGCATTCACCGTCTCTTGCAAGCGCTGCAGTTCGCGCCGTAAGGCGGCAACCCGAGTAAAATGGTGTTGCAACAAGCGCGGTTGGAACCAGCCGTTGAAGTTCTCCACGCTGCCGTTGCGTTGAGGTCGAGCTGGTGGGATAAACACTGGCTCGACCTCAAAACGTAAACAGAGACGGATGACCCGCGAAAGGTAGCGAGCGGCGGACCCCCAACCGAGAAACTCACGGGCGTTATCGAGTTGTACCTGAGCGGGTCGTCCCAGGTTTTTCCAGCAGACGCCCAGGAAGTCCAAAACGGCTTCCATTTTGCGGGAACGGCTCAATTTCAGGCACACTGCGCCATCAAAAACGTCTTTGCAGACGAAAATGTAGTAACGCTGGTGCTGACCCTTCAGGTAGATCGGTCCAACCAGATCTACTTGATGCAGTTGGTTTAAGTCATGGGCTTGTGGAGCCGGGTAAACATGTTCGGGTAAGAGTTGCGCCAGCCGCACACGCGGCATCGTCACCCCATTGCGCTGGAGCACGCGTTCGATGGTTCGTGGGCAAGGCAAGGGTCGAATGTGCAAATCCTTCAGCTCTGCCTGAATAGTACTCGCACCGATCAGGCCGTAGCGCGTATGGGGATGCCACGACAACTCAAGCCGCTGGCGGATATTGAGGATCGTCCGCTCCAGGTCGGGTGAAATATGAGGGGGTTGGTGGCGTGCGTGGGTCAGGTCAAAGAGACCTGCTGCCCCCAAGGCTTGATAGCGTCGCCACCACATATGGAACCAGTCCCGGGAACGGCCCAGTGTCTGGCAGATGCTATCGACCGACTGACCGGCTAAACGCTGTTGGATTGCGTAATGCCGGTCCGAAAATTCATCTTTCATAGTTGCCTCCGTTTGGTAATCTCTGATGGTCACCACATAGAGCAACTGTAAACGAAAACCCGAATTCGCAAAATCTGAATCCGGGTCATAATTTACCGACAAACATGTAAGCGATCAACTGGCGGTGTGGTTGATAACTTGTGTAAGCCATCAACTGGCGGAAAAATGTCAGCTATCAACTGTCGGCTTGCAAGTAGAAATGTCCCCTGTTTTCCAAAGTAGAGATGTCCCCCCGCGGGGGGACATCTCTACTTTGCGGCCGCCAGAACGGCATTGCTCCGGCGCCAGGGATGGTCCTTGGCGGGATGCCAGGGTTCTCTTGCCACTTGTTTGGAGGTCACCACTTCCGCCTGGTGTTCCTGTTTGCGGAAAATAGTGTAGGTGAGTTCTTCGCCCTTATACAGGATCATGACCTTGCCTTGCTCGTTTTGACATACGGTCACCGAGGCTTTATGCAAGGCATAGGCGGGGCGATCGGTTTGGATCTGGTAGACGACATTCCTGAACTGGACCGTCAGGTTTTTGGAGAGCAAGCGTGGTTCCTGCCAGGTCAGGATCCGATCCAGATTTTGGTGTGGAAGCAGGGGGCGATGTGCATCCACAGAGCTGCGCGGCTGTACGGCAAAACGGGCATTGAAATCGGCGATGAACTCTGGCAGATAGGCATTGCCCTGCTGCATGTTGTTGATCTTGCGTAAGCGCATCTCCTTGACCAGACGATCCTGCAGGGTCTGGTTGACGCGTTCAACACGCCCCTTGGCCTGGGGCGTGTTGGCGCACAGGATCGGAATATCCAACGCTTGCATGGCCCGCCCAAACTGCGTCAGGTTGCCTCCACCGCCCGCATTGGGAATATTGACCCGAAAGATGCCATGTTTGTCCGTGTACAGCCCTGCTGGCCGCCCATGGGCCGCTATATACTGCTTCAGCAGCCCGCAGTAGCCGAAGAAACTCTCCTCCTCCACGAAGGACAGCGTTCCCAACTGCCCACTCGCATCGTCGATCATTACCAGCAATGTGCAGCGCTCCCCTCGCCCTTCAAACCAGTCATGATCCGTCCCGTCCATTTGCTCCAATTCCCCCATGCTCGCCCGCCGCTCTCGCATCTGGTGCACTTCCACTTTCCGGGCTTTCTTCGCTTTCCACAACCCTTCCGCCAGCATGATCTGCCGCACACTCTCGTCCGAGATCCGCAACCCTTCCTGCTCCACCAGCTTCTCGCATGCCAGTGTCGGCCCAAAACCCTTGTACTTCCCCCTCAGCAGGTCCAGCACTCCCTTCCGCTTCCCTTCGCCCATCTGATGGTTGCTCGGCTTCCCTCGGCGCTTCGACACCATTCCCACCGCCCCTTCCTGCCGATATCTCCGCACCAGCCGTTTCACCTGCCGTTCACTCACTCCCAGCAGTTCGGCCGCTGCTTTCTGCTTCAGCCGCTTTTCTCCTACTCGCTGGATCACTTCCAACCGGTTCACTTCCTTTTCACTCATCGTTAGTAGCTCCACTTCTTCGTCCTCCGAAGGGGACATTTCAACTTTGGTAGAAGGGGACTCTACTACTTTGGGCTAACACCCGATTTTTCTCCTTGACGCTTTGCCCCTTTCCCCGTAAGATAAGCACGATAATAGAACAAACTTTCCCCTCACCCAGCTCCTCCCGCCTTCGGCAGTTTCGGAAGGAAGGAAGTGGAGATCGGTGAGGCCAGGAGCTGTTTTATGGAACTCGGCCTCGTCCGAAAAATTGACATCGATCACGAAATGCAGCAGGCTTACCTCGACTACGCCATGAGCGTGATCGTGGCCCGCGCCCTGCCGGATGCACGCGACGGGCTCAAACCCGTCCAGCGGCGGATCCTGTATTCGATGTACGACATGGGCCTGCGTGCGGAAAGCGCTTACAAGAAGTCTGCCCGCATCGTCGGCGAGGTGCTGGGCAAGTACCACCCGCACGGCGATACGGCTGTCTACGAGGCCATGGCGCGCATGGCCCAGGACTTCTCCATGCGCGCCCTGCTGGTGGACGGGCAGGGCAACTTCGGCTCGGTGGACGGAGATCCGCCGGCGGCCATGCGCTACACCGAGGCCCGCCTGACCGCCCTCGCCCTGGACATGCTCACGGACATCGGCAAGGGGACGGTCAATTTTATTGACAACTTCGACGGCACTCTGACTGAACCGGTCGTGCTGCCCTCAGCGATCCCCAACCTGCTGGTCAATGGGGCCACCGGCATCGCCGTCGGCATGGCCACGAACATCCCGCCGCACAACCTGAGCGAAATCGTGGACGCACTGATCTACATGCTCGAGAAGTGGGAAAAACTGGATGACATCAATGTCGATGACCTGATGGAGTTCGTCGAAGGCCCGGATTTTCCCACCGGCGGCGTGATCATCGAGCAGAAAGGCGAGGAGGGCATCGAGGCCGCCTACGGAAAAGGCCGCGGGCGGATCACCATCCAGGCCAAGGCACACATCGAGGAGATGGAGCGCGGCAAAAACCGCATCATTGTCACCGAGCTGCCCTACCAGGTCAACAAATCCTCATTGATCGAGCGCATCGCAGACCTGGTGCGCGATGGTCATCTGGAGGGCATCACTGACCTCCGCGATGAATCCGACCGCCAGGGCATGCGCATCGTCATCGAGCTGAGCAAGAATGCCGAGCCAGAAAAAGTGCTCGCAGCGCTCTACAAGCGTACTCCGATGCAGGACACCTTCGGCATCAACCTGCTGGCTCTGGTGGATGGCGAGCCGCGCCTGCTGACCCTCAAGCAGGCGTTGCGTGTTTACCTCGACCACCGCCTGACAGTCATTCACCGCCGCACAGAGTTTGACCTGGACAAGGCACGCGCCCGGGCACACATCCTCGAAGGTCTGATGGTGGCCCTCCAGCACCTGGACGAGATCATCGCCATGATCAAAGGTTCCCCGGATGTAGAAACAGCCCGAACGCGCCTGATGAAGCGCTACAAGCTCTCCGAGCTCCAGGCCAATGCCATCCTGGAAATGCAGCTGCGCCGCCTGGCTGCCCTGGAGCGCAAGAAAATTGAAACCGAATACAAGGAAACCCTCGGCCTGATCAAAGATCTGGAAGGGCTGCTCAAGTCTCCCAAGAAGATGCGCGGCCTGGCTTCCCAGGAATTTCTCAAGGTAAAGGAAACCTACGGCGACCGCCGGCGGACGCAGATCGTCAGTCTGCGCAGCCGCAAACACAAGCTACCGCTGACCTCCGCCGAGCTGCTTCCAGACCAGATCGTATGGGTCGGGATGACCGCGGAGGGAGTGCTCGCGCGCACCCGCGACGAAAAGCCGCCGCGCCTGTCCGGATCCGAGGCACCCGGATTACTGGTCAAGGCCCATGCCACCGACACGCTTTTCCTGGTTTCCGGGCGCGGCAGCGCTGCCGCGGTGGCTGTCCACACCCTGCCGGAAACCGAGAAACTCGCCGAGGGCGCACCTTTCTATAAATTGTCCCCGCTGCACGAGGACGACCGGCCTTTGGTGGCATTCGCCATGCCAGTTAAAAAGAGCGACCTGCCCGAAACGACCTGCATCCTGACCGTGACGCGCGGCGGAATGATCAAAAAGAGCCTGATCAGCGAGCTGCCCGGTCCTTCGGCACAGACTTTCACACTGGCGCGGGTCAATGAAGGCGACAGCCTGGGCTGGGTGGCGCTCGCCGATGGGAAGAAGGAGATCCTGCTCGCAACGGCCTCAGGCATGGCGATCCGCTTCAAGGAGGACGACGTCCGCCCGATGGGACTGGTGGCGGCCGGCGTCAACGGGATCAAGCTGGGGATCGGGGACGAGGTGGTCGGCATGCAGATCCTGCCGCAGGGAGGCGAGCTGTTCCTGATCGCCTCGGACGGCAAGGCCAAGCGGGTCGAAGCAAGGGATTTCCCTTCCCAGGGGCGCTACGGCAAAGGCGTGATCGCCTGGGAGCTGCCGCGCGGGGTAAAATTGGCCGGGCTGGCGATGGGGAAACCAAACACAGTCGTCACCCTGCACCTGCTCAAGGCAGCCGCCAAGCAGTCCCGCCTGGACGAGGCTCCGCTGCGCAAGCGTTCGGCTGTGCGCGGCGAGGCGGTGATGGACGTCAAGCCCGGAGATGTGGTATTGGGTTTAACCGAGAGTTGGTCAGTGGATCGGTTCATACAGAAGGTGGAAGAGAAAAAGAAGAAATGACTTTCAGGCGGCACTCCCCTTTTCCCACGGCGGGAACCTTTAGCATGGAGGCGGGGCAAACTGGCCGCCCCTGGATGCATTCTGGCGATGAACGCCCGGTGATTGCACTACCTTGAGGAAAGCGACATGTCGGTAAAAAAGGATGGCACTCTCACAGCAGTGGTAATTGGGTTGTGGCTCATGGTCATCCTGGCTTTGGTCGTAATCGGCATCCTGCTCGTCCCTCGCGGGATCAGTCCCCCGGGCGCGGCTTCAACGACAAGCATTTTCCAGGCCGAAATAAGGCCTCCCGCCCAAACACCCCCCGCGCAATCCCTGCCAACACTGACCCCCTTCGCTCCGCTCAACACCACTGGAACGAGCGAGCCTTCGGCCACACCCACCTCAAGCCCCGCCCCGAGTCCGACAGAAGAACCTCCCAGCCCGACGCCGGTAGTGGAAACCCCCAGTCGTGCGGATATCCTGTTCATCACTACAGACGGTTGCAGGGTACAGGAGGTATCGTCGGAGGGTGGTGCTGTCGTCCCGGTTACTGTGAATCCACCTGCGGGTCCGTGTGCCCGACCGAAAATATCCCCCGATGGGACCAGGCTGGCTTTTCTGAACCCTTCTGCGAATTCCAATTTATATGTCACGAATGTGGATGGCTCTGGGTTGAAAAAGGTTTCGCAAGACTACGTCTACGATTATGCCTGGTCCGCGGACGGGAAGCAGCTGGTCTATGCCGGAAATATTCCGGATCAGGGAGCACGCGGCCTGTATTTTGTCAACGCGGATGGCAGCGGATTGGTCCATTCGTCCTACGCGGGAATTTCGATCACTGCCGCAGCCATCCACATCGCCTGGTCACCGGACGGCAAGTGGGTCTATGCGCCCGTGGACGATCCGAGTGGAACGAACCTATCCCTGCCGTATGCCTTGAACTCCAATGGAAGCGATTTTGGGCAGTTGAGTGATAAAGGGGTCGATCCTACAGCCCAGGTGTCCTGGTCTCCAGACAGCCAGAGCGTCAGCTTCCTGATCCACGGCTACGATTACGGCTACGCCATAACGCTGCTGAATTTTCTGGGAATCGACGGTACGCCTATCCCCTCGCTCTATTACGACGATCCAACGATACAAAGTCAAACCCTGTCGCCGGAAGGCAAATTCACTGCCGTCCCATTCTGGTCTCAGGACGGACGGCGCGCCGTGCTGCTGGGCGTCTCGAGCATGGTGGCGGGGGAATACCAGCTGTTGATTATGGACCGGGCAACGCTTGCCTTCCAACTCCTGGCAAATGTCTACCAGCCGGCAGATTTTGCCGCCTGGTCGCCCGCAGGGGACCGGATCGCCTTCCTGGCCCTCCCACCTCCGAATTCGGGCGAGCCCATCCTGCTGAATGTCATCCATTCTGATGGCACAGGTTTGCAGACCCTGGCCCAGGATGTGTCTGATTCCCTGCCTGTCTGGGTAGCGCGCTAAGCAAGGAAATGTCGCCATCATTGATCATTGCATCAACCATCGAAACACTTTGCAGCCGCACAGCGTAGAACTGCAGGCCTTTTTCTCCTGGGGGTAAAAGATTCCCGGTGATGTCTGCTATTCCAGTTCGCAACCGTTTAAACTGAAGCTCCCCAGCGCCTAAAGGTGGGAGCATTCCAGCGGATTCGGTAACTCCCGGGTCGGGAACGAGGATCGGTATACCGACCGCAACCAGGCCGAACACTGCTCCGCGCGCGGAAAAATTCAGCCCGCCGAGCCTTCCGCTGCCCGGCGGAACTGGGTCTCGTACAAACGGGCGTAAACACCGCTCTGCGCGAGAAGCTCGGCATGTGTGCCGCGCTCAACGATCCTGCCGCGATCGAGCACCAGGATCAGGTCGGCCGCCAGGATTGTGCTCAAGCGGTGGGCGATGACGATGCTGGTCCGGCCGGCCATGACCCGCTTCAAGGCCTCCTGGATCAGAGTCTCCGCCTCACTATCGAGGGAGCTGGTCGCCTCATCCAGCACCAAAATGCGCGGATTTTTCAGGATAACCCGAGCCAGTGCCAGGCGCTGTTTCTCCCCCCCACTCAGCCGGTAGCCGCGCTCGCCGACGATCGTGTCGTAGCGCTCTGGAAGATCCATGATAAATCTGTGAATGTTGGCAGCCTGGGCCGCGGCTTCGATCTCGGATTGGGTCGCGTCCAATTTCGCATAAATCAGGTTGGTGCGAATAGTGTCATGGAACAAGTAAGTTTCCTGGGTGACCATGCCGATGACCGCCGACAAAGAGTCGAGGCTCAGATCGCGCAAATCATGTCCGTCGATCAGGATACGTCCGGAGGTTGGGTCGTAAAGCCTGGGGATGAGGTAGGTCAGGGTGGTTTTGCCAGCTCCCGAAGGACCGACCAGGGCAACGAGCTGCCCGGGAGATGCGCGAAACGAGATAGATTCCAGGGCCAGCTCGCGTGCCTGGGACGTAGTCTGCTGTCCCTCCACATCGGGCGCCTCGTCTCCGCCTTTTTCCTCCTTCCCGTTCCCGTCCCCTGTCAGGGAGAGCACTGCACCGACGTCCTCCATTTTCCCGTAGCGCTTGACATCTTTGAGCAGCCTGCTCTCATCGATTGTGTAATGAAAGGTGACCTCTTCGAAGACCAGCTCCCCTTTTTCATCTCCCAGCACTTCCGCATCCTCTTTTTCGAGGATGTCGTGCGGCAGATCGAGCACCTCAAAAACCCGCTCGAAGCTGACCATAGAGGTGCTGAAGTCCACAGGGGCGCTGGCCAATCCCTGCAACGCACCGTAAAGCTGGCCGAGGTACGCACCGAAGGCGACGATCGTCCCGATAGTAAACGAACCCTGTATGACAAACCAGCCACCTAATCCGTAGACCAGTGCCGTCCCTACTGCGGTCACCAGGCCGATGATCCCGAAAAACACGGACCCGTAGACTGCCCGCTGGATTCCAATATCGCGCACTCCGGCGGCGCGCTCGCTGAAGCGCTTATCCTCGTCCAGTCGTCGCCCGAACAGCTTGACAAGCAGCGCCCCGCCTATATTGAGGGTTTCGTTCATATGGGCATTCATCTTGGCGTTCAGTTCCATCGCCCTGCGGGCGACTGAACGCAGGGTTAAACCAAGCCGCTGGGCAGCCAGGATGAAGAGAGGCAGCACCAGCACGCTGACCAGCGTCAGTCGCCATTCGAGGCTGAGCATCACAGCCAGGATCGCCACCGCCTCAATAATATTGGTGAGGATGTCGATAATGGTATCGCTGATGGCAGTTTGTGCACCGACCACATCGTTGTTCAGGCGGCTCATCAGCTCTCCGACTTTGGTGTTGGTGAAGAAGCGTAGAGACATACGCTGCAGGCGTGAAAAAAGCGCCACACGCAAGTCGTAGATCACCCCTTCGCCGACCGTCGCGTTCCATCGCCTTTGGAATATCGAGAGGATGCCGTTAAGGATTGGCAGGAACAGGAGCGCCAGCGCCAGGAGGAGCAGTCTGTGCAAATCCTTGGCAGGAAGCACCTGGTCGATCATGGTTCGAAAGATAAGCGGGGCAATCAGCGACAGGCCGGTGCCGATCAGGATCATGACCAGCATGCCGGCAATCTGGCCCCAATACGGACGGGCATAGGCAAGCACGCGCCGCAGCAGATCGCGGGTCACCTTCGGCTTTTGATCACCGGAACGGAGATAAGCAAAACCAGCATGGAACATGGATGTTTCCTCTTTTGGGAATGATCGAAGCGACTCGGGTTCAGTTTACCCGAGTGGTAAGAATACCAATCCGATTTATGCCAAATGCGTGTAATCCTGAGTGATTTTACCCCCCTCCACAACGAGTGTGGTCAGGCCGGCCAGCGATCCGGCTCGCCAGGTGATGGTCCGCACGATGCCCTGGATGCCCACATTGACAAGGACAAAGTTCACACCCTCCGGCAGGCTTTCGAACAAACCGGTAAAGTCGACCTGGATGGCAGCGGTCCCATGCACTGTCTGGTCGCCGTGGACACGCGTGGCGTTGGCGGCGTACAGGGCAGCCACCCTCTCCGCCTTGCGGCTGTTCATCGCGGACAGGAACTGCCTGGAGAAGTCATCCGGCTCCGCTCGTGAAGCGGGTTGGACGGCAGGGGCGGAGGGCTTCGTCACAGTTGCGGCAGGGATCTTGCCTGAAGCTCGATTCGCAGGAAGCGCCCCGGACAAGCGAAAGGCACAGATCGTTTCCCAGAAGGCGGGCAAATTCGTCCTGCAGGCATCCCACGTGTAAAAATTGACTGCCTCGATCCCCAGAGCCAGCACCGTCCCAAGAAAATCGGCCAGGTCTGCCTGGGTTGGCATCCAGCTTCCCTCGGATTGGCAGGCTCCAGTTGGCACGAAGGGACGGGCATTTGGCATGGATCCACACTGCCGCCAGGACTCGCGCAGCTGTGCACCGGCGTCATTGGAGAGCTCCCAGCCGATCAGCGGCATATGCAGGTCGCATTTGTCCAGGAACGCCGCCCAGGGGAACCCCGGGTGGAAGTGAGGAAAACGGTGGGAGCTGAGCCCCAGTGGGATATTCAGGGCACCCCGAATTTCACTAATATACACTGCAGCGGATTTTTCCGATCCGCTCCGGTCATACCCCGCCCCGGCCCGGATGACCAGTCCATCCAGGTTAAGCTCTCGAACGCGCTGAATTCCACCTGCCGCCTCGCCCAGTGGGTCTTGCCCGGTGACGGTCTGCCAGCCCCAGGCCGCGATCCCCGCTGTCTGCAGCGCCTGGACGACCGGGGCAAGGCGATCCATCCCGTCCGCATCCACACCCACGGGGTCCGCTCCATCGGCAGCCTGGAGGATCACGTGGCTGAGGCCGGCCATCTGTGCCGCGGCCAGGATAGCCGCCGGGTCCCCCCCTTCGCAGGCAGCAAGGTCATGGACGAAAAAACCTTTTCCCTGGAGAGTCATCGGACGCAGTTGCAACCTAACTCACGACAGTTGATGGGAAATGAAGAAGCCGGACAGTTCATTGTCCAAATCCGGACAATTTTTTCCGCAGGAAATGTGCATGGAAACAAGATCGCCCCGTCCCGGGAAACTCAGGAAATGGTCCCGACCAGACCAAGCTCAGGGGCGATACGGCGCATGGCCAGGATGACATTGCCGACGTGTTCCCACAGCTCAACCCCGAACTCTGCGGCGGCTTTCTCGATCTCCTGGCGATTGGCCCCGGCGGCGAAGGCTTTATCCTTCCATTTCTTCTTGACTGACGAAACTTCCAGGTCGAGCAGCGAACGCGAAGGCCGCACCAGGGCGACGGCTGTGATCAAGCCGGTTACCTCGTCGCAGGCGTACAGAGCTTTTTCCATGCGGTTCAGCCTTGGTACGCCGGTGTGCTCAGCGTGGCTCATCACGGCATGGATGACGTCTTCCGGCACACCACGCTCGCGCAGGATGGGTTCGCCTGCCTGCGGATGTTCTTCAAGAGTGGGATGGATCTCCCAATCGAAGTCATGCAGAAGGCCGACCACCCGCCACTTGTCAACCTCCTCGCCGAACTTCTCGGCATAGAAAGCCATGGCGGCCTCGACGGACAGCATGTGCTTGACCAGGTTTTCGTTCTTGACGTATTCATGCACCAGGGAAAGGGCTTCGTCACGAGTCATTTTTACTCTCCCGGAAGGATAGGGATGGATTATGGGAAAATTGGTTCCTTGTCGCCGAGCACTGGGATGGGATGGGCAATATACACGTCCCACAGCGCGGCGAGACTGGCAAACAGTTCGCGTGCATTCCAGTATAGCATGGACACACGGCTGTACCGCGACAAGTCGGCAGGGACGCCGACAGCAGCAACGCCCAGGTGGTTGCACTCGTAGATCGCTCGCGGTAAGTGAAAGGACTGTGTGACCAGGATGGCTTTGCTTACACCAAAGATGGCCTTGGCGCGGTAGCAGGTATCATAGGTGCGCCGGCCAGCGTAGTCCAGGACGATGGCAGCCTCGGGCACACCAAGAGAGAGCGCCACCTCGCGCATCGCACCCGGTTCGTTGTAATCCAGGAAGCGGTTGTCTCCGCTCATGAGCAATTTTTGGACCTTGCCGGCAAAATACAGCTGGGCCGCCACACTGACCCGGTCGCGCAGCACGGTGGTTGCCGTCCCGTTGCGCCGCAGCCCGGCGCCGAAAACGATCGCCACGGGGCGCGCAGGAACCTCCGCGACGGGGTAGACGCGCCCGCGGGCATACAGCCCGGTCACCAGGCGCGGGATGCCCAGGAGGAGGAGGGCGATACCTGCCAAAATCAACACAATCGTCAGCATCATCTTCACGAGCCGTTTGAACACGGGCGGATTCTACCACGCCAAAGAAAAACCCGTCTCCGGCCGGGAAACGGGTTGAGGGGTGCAAATATTCCTAGTACTTCGAGGCAGAAGTGTGTCAAAAGAATTCATGCGGCCAATGGTTTTCCTTGATAAGTCCATTTGAACGGCTTGGCCATGGTGAGGTTGTAGTATTCGATGAAAGCCAGGACCTTGGCTTTCAAGTCAGCGATGGAGACGAAGTTACCTCGTTTGAGTAATTTGCGTACCAAAATGCTCAGCCAGATCTCGACCTGGTTCATCCAGGAGGCATGCCTGGGTGTGTAGAGAAAAACGATCCGATGAGCAGGGTCTCTCAGGAAAGCTGCCCGGGTAGCCTTGGATTTCAGGATGCCGTTCTTGCCTTTGAGCCCCAAGTCGATGGCGATGTCAGACTCTTCTGCGGCCAGGCATACCAAGCTGGCGGACAGATGGATGTTGAGGTTATCCAGAATGAAGTACCACTTTACGACCTCGGGTTCCGCCTCCAGCCGCCGCCGAATATGATCAGCAAAATCCTGCTCACTGCGGGTCGGGCCACAGGAAGCGGCCACGAGGCGACCTGCGGCCACATCGAAATTGAAGATGAACGAGAGCGTGCCATGTCGAATGTAATCGAACTCACGTCGTTCCACCTTCCCGGGTTGCATCGGCAAGCCAGGATAGCGCCGTTCCAGGGCCTGCACGCCGGTCATTTCATCCACACTTTCAGTGCGCTCCCGGTGTTTGGCCCGTTCCGGCGCCAGCAGATAGGCCGCGTTGATCTCCGCAACTTTCTCATCCAGACGCTCATCCGGCTCGGGTGTCAACCAGTAGCGGATCAGGTGGGGCTGAAGATCAGCTTCTTTTTAAAAGCCTGGCCGCATGCCGTCCAGAGATTTGCTCCACAATGCCGCGCTTCATGACTTCTTCAGCAATTTCACGGCCTGTCCATTGGCTGATCGGCCGATCCGCTCCTTCCGGCTTTTCACAGGCCAGGGCCATGATCTGGCAGACCTGGTCCGCCGTGATCCGAGCCGGTGCCCCCGGACGCGGCAGATCTTCCAATCTCTCTTCGATACTCAGGTCCTCCAACGCAATCCCCTGCAAATCCAGCCAACGTTGCCGCCACAAGCGGACCGTATCCAACTCCACTTTCATTTCTCGGGCGATCCGACTGTTATTTTGTACACGCTCAGCCGCCAATACAATCCGGGCTCGTAACGCTTTTTGCTGACTCAGCGTATGACGTTTGATCAACTTTTCTAATCCTTCTCTTTCCAGATCGCTCAAATGGAGCGGGAGCGGTTTCGGGCTCGGCATAGGCTTCACCTCTTGTTTCGGGAGTTTGACCCTATCCTACCTAATTCGTTCCTGCCCGTCAACCAATTTACCTATCTTTTGTCTTACTTACGCCAACCTGTACTAGAAATATGTATCCAAATGATTCGACAGGTGAATTTGTACCTGAGTAAACACCTTTCCACCCGGATCGACAAAAAACGAGAGGGGTGCAGGGATTATGAACCATAAGATTACAAGTTCAAGAAATGGTACCTCATGAAGGTCATTGTCTCACAGAGCAATTACCCCTAAAATGTAAAAAAGCAGAGTAAGTTGTGAAACTGCCGCTCCAGAAGTGTATTTATCTTACGCGTGATTAATTTTAATCGCGCTGACTTCAACGGATGAGGATCCGTCTCCGTACGAAGGAGAATACCATGCAATCGCTGCTGCACCGTCACTTCCAGCCCAAGTTCCTCCTGCCCAGCCTGGCCATTGGTGTTGTTTTTGGGATTCGCAACGCAGTGGTTTTTCTGGCCTATGCGCTGATGATCTTTTCCGGCGATCTGACCAAGGCCCTCTCCATCGGCATTACCGTCCTATTCCTCGGCGGCTGCATTCATGCACTGGTAACCGCGCTGGGCAGTTCCTTGTCTGGCATTTTGTCCGGCGTGCAGGACAGCCCTTCCGTGATCATGGCCGTGGTCGTGGCGGCCCTCCTGGCTGCCATGCCGCAGGCAAGTCCGGAAACCAAACTCTACACTGCCCTGGCAGCCATCAGCATCACCACCCTGCTGACCGGCATGGCCTGCCTGTTCCTGGGTACGTTCAAACTGGGCAACCTGGTCAGCTACATCCCCTACCCGGTGATCGGAGGCTTCCTGGGCGGCACGGGCATCCTGCTAGTCCTGGGCGCCTTGAAGCTGATGATCGGGAAAAGCGTCACACTCTTCACTCTGGGCCAGCTCTTCCAAGGAGAAGCCTGGGCCCACTGGACAGTGGGGGTTGCCTTTGGGGTTGTTTTATTCGTCCTGGTTAAAAAAGTACGTCATTACCTGGTATTGCCAGGCGTGTTGTTCGCCACAATCGCCATCTTTTACCTGGTTCTAGCAGCCAGCCGGACATCCATCGCACAAGCCTCCCAGCTGGGTTGGCTGGTGAAAGGAACACCGCCGGGGGTCTCAATGTTCCATTTTTGGAATCCAGCCGGCTTTCTGCAGGTGGACTGGAGTGTGTTCCTGGGTCAGACCGGCAGTCTGCTGGCCTGCGTTGTGGTCAGCCTGATCTCGATGCTACTTAACACCACCGCCCTGGAACTTTCCACGGGGCAGGAGATCGATTTGAACAATGAGCTGAGGAACAGTGGCTGGGCCAACCTGCTTGCTGGGGCCGTCGGAAGCACCGGTGGGTATCCCATGCTGGGTAATACGACGCTGGCCTACCGGATGGGGGCGCGCTCACGCCTAAACGGGATCTTCATTGCTGCCGTCATCGCCTTGCTCCTGGCCTTTGGCGGCGGGCTGCTGGGATACTTCCCCAATTTCGTCCTGGGGGGCCTGCTCTTCTTTGTAGGAATGGATTTCCTGTTTTCATGGTTGTATCAGACCTGGTTCAGCATGCCGCGATCGGATTATGCGATCGTGGTACTGATTGCCATTCTCATCAATATCTGGGGATTTTTGCAGGGTGTCGGGATCGGTCTGGCCTTGGCCGTGATCCTGTTCGTCGTACAGTACAGCCGGACGCGGGCCGTGCGCCATACCCTGTCCGGGGTCAGTTATCAGAGCAGTGTGGAGCGCACGAGTCTGGGCACACAGCTGCTGCGTCGCCACGGTGACTGGCTGTACATCCTTGAACTGCAGGGGTTCATCTTCTTCGGAACCGCCAACCAGATCCTGGAACAGATCAGGGCCCACCTGGATGGACCGGACGGCTGCCAAACGCCGCACTTCATCATCCTGGACTTTCGGTTGGTCTCCGGCTTCGATTCGTCGGCCACTTTCAGCTTTGCGAAGATCAAGCGGCTGGCGCAGGATCGGAAGATCCTCCTGGTCCTCACCCATGCGACGCCCAGAATTCAAAAACAGCTCAAGAAGGATCTGCCTTCGGAGAGCTTTCACTACTTTTCCGACATGGACCGCGGGATCGAATGGTGCGAGAATGAAATGATCGCCAAGTTTGAGGACACCGGTCTGAAGATCGGATCTGGCTTCCTGTATCAACAACTGATTCGAGCCATCTCCACGGATCGGGCAGCCGTTCTGCGGGCCCATCTTAAGCAAGTGCAGGTTGGGTCTGGCGAGCGCATCCTTTCCCAGGGCAGCCCGCAAAAGGGTCTGTATATGATCGAAAGCGGCCAGGCGGTTGTTCAGATCCAGTGCGAGGATGGCAGTGTTCTGCGGCTGCGCACGCTGGGAGTGGGCGCCTTCTTTGGTGAAATGGGATTGTATTCTGGCGAACCGGCCAGCGCCGACGTGATCGCCGAAATGCCGACCTGCCTGCAAGTGCTGATGGCGGATGACCTGGCCGGGCTGGAAAAGACTGCTCCGGAGATCGCGGCCGCCCTGCATCGCTTTGTCATTACCTACATGAGCGAACGCCTGGCAAAGTACACAGCCACCTTGCAGGCGCTGCGCTGACCCCACGCCGCGGCTGAAGTCGTGGGGCTCTAGCTCTCGCCAACGACAAAGGGCCCGTGACCGGCTCGCACAGTCCCAGGTGACGAGCCCGTGGTCTAAATCCCGGTCAGTTGGCCGCATGCCGGTTATTTTAAGCTGGCGGATGCATGCTGTATGGTGCAAAAATCCTATCCATTACCAGAAACCAGAGCTGAAGGCTCGCTGTAGTAATCGTGGATGATGCCTCCCAGGACATCTCGTCTACGAACCGGTCCTCTTGTGCTCCTGACTGGCCCAGACACAGGAAAGCCTTGATCAATGCCCTGGTGAGGACGAGCATGGTTGTAGTATTCAGCATACTCTTTGAGAACACGACATAAGTGGCTCTCATTCAAAATCAAGATGTGGTCCAGGCACTCCTCGCGAATCGAGCGCACCCACCGTTCAGCGAAAGCATTCGCCCTGGGAGCTCGAAAAGGCGTATGAACGATCTTGATCCCTTCAGAATAAAATACAGTATCGAAGGATGAGCTGAATTTCTTATCGTTGTCGTGGATGAGATAAGCCATATCGTGTGGATCATCCTTCAGATACCAGACCAGTTGACGAGCCTGCTGTGTAGCCCAGGGTGTATCGGGGTTTGTCGTCCAACCTGCCAGATGGATGCGTCGAGTGCCAAGTTCGATAAAGAACAGCACGTAGATGGTTTTGAGCCAAATGGTCTCCACCGTGAAGAAATCACAAGCCAGGATCTGACCTTTGTAATGCCCCAGGAAGCTGCCCCAAGAACCAGACGATCGCTCTGATGAAGTTGCGATCCGATGTTGCTTGAGGATATTGCGCACGGAAGAGGCGCTCAAGTCATGGCCTAGTTTGAGCAGCTCTCCCTGGATCTTGTCGTATCCCGAGCGCGTGTTCTCTTTCACAGACGCACAATCAGGGCTTCCAGTTCAGATGATATCCCGGGCCTACCTGGCTTTGCCTTTCGTTTGAAAGTCCGCTTGCGCCGAACCAGGTCTCGATGCCAGCGAAGTACAGTGTCGGGTTTAAAGATCAGCATGATCCGATCGAGGCGCTGGCGTGCAATCCTTCTGGATTGGATCACCTTGTCAGTCAGGACCGCCAGGATTATTCTTTCAGAATCAGAAATCACAGGAGGAGACTTTACTTTACGTTGTAAGATACGAACCTGTTGGCGTAGAACAATGATTTCCAAATCTTTATCGCTGTTTATGGCACCCAGGATCGTGAATATGTCCAGGAAAAATGTGAGGATCTGCATCAGCGACCAGGGGACCATCGATACCTCGCCTGTTTCAAGATCATTAGAGCTTATCATACTCGACGAGGTTTAGCTGTTTTTTTCTTTTGCGGGATCGGATGGAATATTTGCACCATACACGGTACTCCACCAGCTAGCTCGTCTTTATTTTTGGCGATTCCCTTGACACTTTATTGAGATAATATGGATAGCTTGAATTGAAAAAGCGGGTCGTTTCTGGTAAGCTTCTTTTAGCCAACATTAGAAATGAAAGGAGCTCATATGAAACCAGAAACAACTCGCACCATCAATGATACACCACATTCTCAGCACCTTAACATGGCAATCGAACTCAGCAACGAAACGTGGAAGCTTGGGTTCACCATCGGATTTGGGCAGGCGCCCCGTCTGCGCGACGTGAGAGCCCGGGATCTGACGGCATTGACAAAGGAGATCCGCATGGCCAAAGGGCGGTTTGGTCTGGCAGAGGCCGCACCGGTGCTCAGCTGTTACGAGGCCGGGCGGGATGGATTTTGGCTCCACCGCTTCTTGCAGACACTGGGAATTACCAACCTGGTGGTGGATTCGGCCAGCATCGAAGTCAACCGGCGCAAACGACGGGCGAAGACTGACCGGATGGATGTTGGGAAATTGCTGACCATGCTAATTCGTTACGATCAGGGCGAGAAGAAGGTTTGGAGCATTGTGCATGTTCCCAGCCCGGAAGATGAGGACCAGCGGCAGCTGCATCGTGAACTGATGGCGCTCAAGGCCGAGCAGACCCACTACATCAACCAGATCAAAGGTCTGCTGGCCAGCCAGGGTGTGGCGTTGCCCTTCCAGAAGGATTTTCTCTCCCGATTGGAGACGGTGCGGCTGTGGGACGGCTCGCCCTTGCCTGCTGCCTTGCATGCCCGGTTGAAGCGTGATTACGAGCGTTCCCAACTGGTCAAGAAGCAGATCGCCCAGCTCGAGCTCGAGCGGGAGCAGGCGGTCCGCATTTCGACCGCCCCGGCCCTGGAGCAGGTGCGCCAACTGCTGCGGCTCAAAGGGATCGGGATGAATTCAGCCTGGCTGTTTGCGATGGAGTTCTTTTCCTGGCGCGGTTTCCACAACCGGCGGGAAGTAGGCTCCCTGGCTGGATTGACCCCCACCCCCTACCAGAGCGGTGGAAGTTCCCACGAACAAGGGATCAGCAAAGCAGGCAACCGCCGCATTCGCACGATGGCGGTCGAGATCGCCTGGGACTGGCTGCGCTACCAGCCGGATAGCCAGCTCAGCCGCTGGTATCAAGAACGCTTTGCAAAAGGCGGCAGCCGGGCGCGCCGCATCGGCATCGTTGCCCTGGCCCGCAGGCTGTTGGTCAACCTCTGGCAATACCTCGAGACGGGTACACTCCCAGAAGGCGCCTGCCTGAAACCCAGTTGATCAAGGCGCCCTATGCCTGTCCAATCCTGGTTGAACCACTTCTGGCAGAACGATTGTGCTCCCTCCAGCCACCCAGGCAAGGGATCGCTTCGCTCGGCTCCCTATCGGTCGCCGCCCTTGCCTGGGGCCCGGCCTCCGGGAAATCGCTCTGCTTAAGAAGTGGTTCAACCTGAAAATATCCAGCCGGATCCCTTCCTTCCACTCGCATCCTGATCCTCACAGGATTGGATCTTTGACAGCTTTCGGTATCCCTACCCCCGAAAGAATCACTTCCCCCCTGGTGTGAACTGCCCGTTTTACGGACGGGTTTCCCTCTGGGAACCGATACTGAGATGGGGCAGCTCCTCAAGAGCTTCTTTACTCGCTTTCAAGCGAATACATCATTAGGTGTCTGGTCATGGATCAGCACGGATAGAAGTTGGCCGGAGGAGATTTCTCCTCGACGCTTCGTGAAGCCGCCAGGAATGCAACCGCAAGAAGTGTGACCGTGGGAGTCGGGGAACGCTCTTGAAGAGTTTAGCTGTCGTTTGCAAGGAGTTCGCCCGCTGGCGGTCTGTGGCTCTATTGCTGACTGATCAGTGGGTCACCAGAAACGACCTATTCAAGGCCGGTCCTTTAAATGTTCTTATGCAACAGACCCTTGACAAAATCGCTATCATAGAAGTCCGTACGAGTTTACGAAAATTGTACTCCTATCGATGCAATTTGATACAAGCCAATTCGTCGTTTTACGCACTGCAGTCGAGTTACATAAGCAGTGACTAACGTTATATAATACGTTTGATGTGAAATGATCTAAAAAGCAGGATTCACCTGGAAGGTTTGAACATTAACGCCGAAATCGATCCATAACAAATGGCGCAAGAGGTGACTGGTCATCTTGGCGATCACCCGAGTGCACAAGCCGACAATGGTCTTGGCCAGTAAGCGCTCGATGTTCCGGCCGGTATCCTGGATCTCATGGAAAACGCCTTCGATGCGCTCCCGGACGCTGCTCAACCAGCGATCCAGATTGCGAGCATTCTGAACGTACTGGTTGGAACGACGCGGCGTCCAAATCAGGTTGTTGGTCTGATCGAAGATCTGGGTTTGCCATTCCAGGCCCAGGAAGCCTTTATCACTGAAGAGGTCGCAGCCAGACAGGTGATCGATGATCGCTTCTGGAACCAGGTCATACACTACGGGAATGCCTCTCAAGGTGGTCACGGTGACCAGTTTGTAGCCGAAATACTTGAGTTTTCGGCTGGCACACACGCCATAATCGGCATTGCCGAGAAAATCGCTGTGACTTTTATTGCGCTTGTAGCCCAGGACGGGCACCGGCTTGGTATCCAGCAGGTAACAGCTCTGGCAGTTCCAGCCTTTCTGGACGATCCAATATTGCCGCAACTTCTCGACCAACAGCCGCAAGGAGCGCGCCCGGCGATTGAACTGGCTTTGATCGACCAGCCTGGGAAACAGGTCATGGTAGTTGGCGCGGATGAATTCAACATACTGGGTCTCGCTCGGGTACGGAATGTAGTCTTGCGCCAACATCAAGGTCATGACCTCGCTATCGCTGAACTCGGGCTTCCTGCCTGCCTTGCCTTGGAGCAGCTTCACACCTTCTTTTTGATACCAATCGTCAACGAGAACAAAAATAATGGTCAAAAGATCGGAAATGGTTATACTTGTCATGGGAATGTCCTTTCAAGATTAAGTTCGGCAACTTTATCTTGAGGGCATTCCCTCTTTTCGTCAACAGATTTTCGATTTCACATCAAACGTATAATATTAACGCTGATCCTTCATTGAGGATTGTTGTTAATTTGTAAGAAATAAGATATGCAAGATCGATTATTTAGAAAAGCTGCACTTGAAAGAATGTCATCATCCGAACGCCTGGACGAACTGATGCAAGTCGTTCCCTTTAGAGCCTGGCTTGCGGCAATTGCCTTATTAGGTTTGACCATTGCAATCATTTATTGGTGTTTCACTGGAAGCCTGCGAATAACGGCGAGTGGATCGGGCATCCTGATTCGAGGAGGAAGGTTGTACACCATCGAATCACCGATTGCCGGACAGATACTCAGACTACCGATCGAACCGGGTGAGGTGATCGAGGAAGGGGCGGAAATTGCACAAATCGCGTCTGTTGAAATGAATGAAATAACCGTCTATGCGCCATTCAAGGGTCGAGTACTCGAGATACTAGTGGGTGAAGGTGACTACATACAACCGGGCACAGCGCTTGTTTCGCTCGAAAAGTCAGACGAGCCACTTGAAGCGATCGTCTATGTATCCCCCTCAGACGGAAAGGTAATCGAACCTGGAATGCCCGTTCAACTTTTGCTGTCAACCGTCCCGCAGGAGGAGTTTGGTTACATCCTCGGAAGTGTTGAGACTGTCGGCCAATATCCCTCAACGACACAGGGGATGATGCAGGTTCTGGGGAGTGAAGATCTCCTCAACCAATTGTCAGTCCGGGGAGGATCCATTGAAGTACATGTTCATCTGGAAACCAATACTGCGAATCCGAGCGGATACGCATGGTCATCTGGATCTGGTCCTGAGATTACCATCCAAAGCGGAACCTTTGTGAACGCAAGAATGATCCTGAGGGACATTCACCCGATTGACCTGGTCTTCACCAGCCGCTGACGAAGACATTGTGAGTTGCTAACGGAATCAGGATTTGTGTCAAGTTTGAAAAGTATTTTCCGAAAGAAGCGCGCTCGAACACCCACGGTCATCCAAATGGAAGCCGTCGAGTGCGGAGCAGCCGCACTCAGGATTGTGATGGGCTATTACGGTCTCTTTGTACCTTTGGAAGAATTGCGAATTGAATGTGGAGTCTCTCGAGATGGCAGCAGGGCCAGCAACATCCTGAAAGCAGCCCGCAAATATAGGATGGAGGCAAAAGGGTACCGTGTGGAAATCGATGAGCTTAAAGATCTGGGGTTTCCGGTCATTATCTTCTGGAACTTCAACCATTTCATTGTTGTGGAAGGGATCAGCAGGAAAATCGTCTATCTCAATGATCCTGCCATTGGTCCACGAAAAGTGACTGCCGAGGAATTCAACCGGTCGTTTACAGGGATTGCTCTTTCGATCAAACCTGGGCCAAATTTTAAAAAGGGGGAGCGAAGAGCACACTCTTGCCCGGCTTACAGAAGCGCCTGCACGGATCAGAGACAGCAGTCCTATACGCCGCACTGACCGGCGTAGGGGTCGTCTTCACCGGATTGCTCATCCCGACCTTTGGCCAGGTGTTCATCGATGACATTCTCATCCGAGGGAACAACTGGATAATTCCTCTCTTGATTGGCATGGCGATGACAGCCCTGTTGCGCGGTCTCTTTACCTGGCTGCAATCCTATTATTTACTGCGGCTGAAAACAAAGCTTTCGTTGAGCATGGCGGGCAAGTTCTTCTGGCATGTGCTGAATTTGCCTGTCGAATTTTTTAACCAACGCTACGCGGGTGAGGTCGGCTCACGCGTCTTGTTAAACGAGAGGGTGGCTTTTCTTTTATCGGGGGAATTGGCAACCACAGTCTTAAATATATTCCTATTAATTTTTTATATTCTCTTGATGCTGCGATACGACATCGTGCTGACAGTCATCGGCGTAAGCATCGCCCTGGTTAATTTTTTTGCCCTAGTCCTTATCTCACGCAGTCGAGTGGATGCCAATATCAGCTTCCGGCAAGAGAACGGCAAGTTGATCGGAACGACATTCGGCGGCATATTCATTATTGAGACATTGAAGGCTAGCGGGTTCGAGACAGATTACTTTTCTCGCTGGGCAGGATACCAAGCGAAATCCCTGAATAAACAACAAAGTCTGAGCCTCTCCAACCAGTTTCTAATCGCCATTCCCACATTCCTTACGTTGCTGAACAAACTAATCATCTTGATCATTGGTAGCCAGCGCGTCATGGATGGGGTGATCACGATCGGGATGCTGGTGGCATTTCAAAGTCTCATGGCCAGTTTCCTGGGTCCGGTCAACCAACTGGTGCAGATGGGAGGAACCATTCAAGAAGTTGAGGGGGATATGAGCCGCCTCGACGATATCCTCCGATATACACCTGAAAAAGATGTTGTATCGGTCCCCCCAGCGGAAATAGAGGGCAGCTCGTCAAGCGCGAAGTTAACTGGCCACCTTGTGTTGCAGGATATCACCTTCGGGTACAACCCACTGGCGCCGCCATTGATCGAGAGATTCAACTTGGAACTCAAACCAGGATCACGGATTGCATTGGTGGGCGAGTCGGGAAGTGGAAAATCGACCATAGCCAGGCTGGTTGCGGGTTTGTACAAACCGTGGAGCGGCGAGATTTTGATGGATGGCATGCCGCGTGAGGAGATCCCCTCAACGCTGCTTTTTAACTCGGTCGCGCTGGTAGATCAGGAAATTCTGCTCTTCGGGAGTACGATACGCGAGAACCTTTCGCTGTGGGATACGACCATCCCTGAAGAACAGCTCATCCAGGCCGCGCAAGATGCCGCCATCCAAGACGACATCGCTACGCGTCCTGGCGGATATGATGCCCTGATTGAAGAAAATGGACGCAATTTTTCAGGCGGCCAGCGGCAGCGCCTTGAGATCGCGCGTGCACTGGCGATCAATCCCAGCCTCCTGATCCTCGACGAAGCAACCGGCATGCTCGACCCTATCACCGAACAAATCATCGACCAGAACCTACGCCGGAGAGGCTGCACCTGTCTCATCATTGCTCACCGATTGAGCACCATTCGGGATTGTGATGAAATTATCGTCCTCGACAAAGGGAAGGTCGTTCAGCGCGGCATTCATGATGTCATGATCAGAAAAGAGGGTCCGTATAAGCAGTTGTTGAAATCAGAAGAGTATGACATTCAACAAAGCCAGATGGACGCAATTTTGGAATCACTCATGAGATGAGCCATGAAAGAAAATTCAGAAGCCGACCAGACCCTGGATGGCTCGGATGCTTGGGAACTTTTTTTACTCAAGCTCCGCTATGCTCATAGTATTCCCCAGCGGATTGCAGCGAACAAGCCCCTATTGCTTGACGATCACCATTACTGCTGGATCACCTATTCAGGGAACGTCGACATCTTCTTCACAAAGATGGTCGCCATTGGTGAATTTGGAAGGCGCCATTATCTGTTCAGCGTAAAGCCCGGGGCGGCGCTGTTTGGCATTCATGCGGGTGATGATTTTACCCGTCTCCTGGTCAGTGGAGAACCAGGAACTGAGATCCTCAAAGTAGAGATGCAAACCTTGGTCGACCTGTCGAAAGATGTCGCCTTGCGACCATTCATTGCCTCTCTGATCGATAATTGGATTACCGGCATCTCGATGGGGATTATCAGCAATCTGCCTCCTCAGGAGTATGTTCGGATCCAGAACGACCAGACGTATGATCTACCTCAGGACACTGTCCTGCGCCCATTGCGAGAGGTGATGTGGGTGAAACACGTGAAAGGCGCATTTGAGTTTGCGGGGGAACCGGAATGGGCCGCGCCCGCGAAAGGCCAACACTTTCCCGTGACACGCCACACCTGGATCAAAATAACCGAGACAGGCCCTTTGGCGGCATGCAACACGGAAACCCTGCTCACCCAGGAACGCTTCTGGAAAGACCTCGACCAGTACAATCGTTCCGCGATGGAAATCCTGCTGCACCGAATGGCGGCAGGGGAAGAAAAAGATATCACCCAGCTTCGTCACAAAATTGATGCCGAACTCGCCCAGGTAGACGACGCCGTTCTAAACTTGGCAGCTATCCTCCATAAAACCGAGGCGGCGCGTTTTCTTGAACTACAAAGCCAGGATCCCCTTGTAAATGCCTGCTTAATCATCGGCAGAGCAGGCGGGATCCTATTCAGGCAACCTCCCGAGTTGAAATCCCGAGGAATGAAAGTTGAGCCGCTTGAAGAGATTGCCCGGGCATCGCGGGTCAGGTTTAGGCGAGTGGCTCTTCGTGAAAAATGGTGGCAGGTCGATAACGGTCCTCTCCTTGCCTACTTTGAAAACACTCACCAGCCTGTGGCTCTCCTGCCGGTCAAACAAGGCTATGAAATACACGACCCAGTCGCGCGATCGGTCACCAGGGTTACGGAAAAAACCACACTGACCTTATCTCCCTTTGCCTATACCTTTTATCGCCCCTTCCCAGATCGGGCAATCCGTTTGCTCGATATGTTGAGATTCGCAATCCGGGGAACCTTGAAGGATGTTCGCACGCTCGTTCTGATAGGCATCATGATTGGAATTCTAACGCTCGTGGTTCCAGTGATCACCGGTTACTTGCTGGATACAATCATCCCCACCTCTCAACGGTCTCAGCTTCTTCCGATAGGACTGGCGTTGTTCACCAGCGCTGTGGCAGTCGCAGTGTTCGGCATCTTGCGAGGCATTGCCATGCTGCGGTTCGAGACGCGAACCGAGGCCACTCTCCAAGCTGCCATCATGGATCACGTCTTAAAGCTGCCCATCCCCTTTTTTAGGAAGTACACCGCTGGAGACTTGGGGCAACGCACAATGGGTATCAGCACCATTCAAAACATCCTGTCCCAGCATGTCATCTCAGCCGTGCTTTCATTTGCCTCCTCCATCTTTAGTTTGATCGTTCTTTTCTTTTACTCTTCAACCCTGGGGTGGATCGTCACCGGGCTGGTGTTTGTCGTCATGGTTGTCATGCTCGCTGCCGCGTATGTTCAGGTGGGCTATCAACGCGAGTCTTCTGAGTTTCAAGGCCAGCTTGCTGGCACCACCCTGCAGATGATCAACGGGATTGCGAAACTGCGCGTATCTGGTGCTCACCGGCGTGCATTTGCGCGGTGGGCAAACTTGTTGAGAGATCAACAGCAGACTTCGTTTCGTTCCCAATTGCTTGGGGTGGGACTATCCACGTTCAATGAAACCTATGGCGTATTTATCCTGATGGCGATATTCGCCGCGGTAATCTTCGCCAGTCAAGTACAACTGTCGACTGGTTCTTTTGTCGCCTTTAACACCGCCTCGGCACAGTTTATCACGGCAGCATTCGGATTAAGCAGCTCACTTACCGCGATCATCTCCGTGATCCCCCTCTACGAACGCATGAGGCCGATCCTGCAGACGCTCCCAGAGGTGAGTGAAGTCAAAAACCATCCTGGCGAGCTGACCGGCGAAATCAGTGTTAACCGTGTATCATTTCATTATGAAAAAGACGGGCCACCAATACTTGAGAATGTCTCGCTTGATTTCAAGCCCGGGGAGTTTGTGGCCATTGTCGGCCCATCGGGTTCGGGTAAATCTACACTGCTGCGCCTGCTCCTCGGGTTCGAGACTCCGGATTCCGGGACCATCCTTTACGACAACCAGGATTTATCCAGGCTTGACCTCAGTTCGCTACGCCGTCAAATCGGGGTCGTACTCCAGAACGGGCAGCTCATCGCAGGGGATATCTTTACCAATATTATCGGTACGTCCACGCTTACCGTTCAAGACGCATGGGAGGCGGCCGAGAAGGCCTGCTTGGCGGAGGATATCCATTCCATGCCAATGGGCATGCATACCGTCATCTCCGAGGGCTCACGCACCATCTCTGGTGGGCAAAAGCAGCGGCTTCTCATCGCCAGGGCCATCGTCAGGAAATCGCGCATTGTTATCTTCGATGAGGCCACCAGTTCGCTCGACAATAAAACCCAGGCGGTTGTCAGTAAAAGCCTTAAAGAGTTAGACGCCACCCGGATTGTCATCGCACACCGCCTCAGCACGATTGCCAGCGCTGACCGCATCCATGTGCTCAGGAATGGGCGGGTCGAACAATCCGGCAGCTACGAGGAACTCATGCGCGAGCGCGGTCTCTTTGCCGACCTCGCCAAACGGCAGCTTTCATAGCAGGACAATTTGAGAAGACTGGGATAAAGAAGGCAGATGATGTATTCCTATAACCGGCTGATCGAGTCATTCGATGGGTTCAATTTGCTGCCATACTATTTCATGACCTTTCCCAGCCTCATCGGATTTCTGCATAAACTCAAGGATGACCCGCGTATCCTGGCGGTTGAGGCGAAGCACGGAGAGGAGGCTGTCGGCCTGGTTCTGGCCATCATCAGACCAGATCGTCTTTCGACCAAGGTCTTATCGCTCTTCGTCAAGTCAGAGCACCGCAACCTGGGAATCGGAGTGAATTTGCTTGCCCAGCTTGAAGGGATCGCAAAAGAGAATGGTTGCAAGCAGCTTTCCATGACCTTCTTCGACTCGCTGCCTGCAGCCGCGGCTCTTCAAAAAGTATTGGAACGGTCAAGCTGGTCTCCACCCGAATTATATTTTATCGAGCTAAAGGCCCAAGGAGAATTTGTTGTCCAATCAGATTGGGTGTGGAAAAAGCGCCCCCTCCCACAGGGGTTTGAAATCTTCCGATGGGCCGAATTGACAGAGAATGATCGAAAAGCGATCCTCCGGAGACAACAGGAAAGGCCCTGGTTTCCGGAAAACTTCTCACCCCTCAGGGATGAGAAGGTGGAGCCATTCAACAGCCTCGGCCTGCGGTATCAGGGTGAAGTGATCGGGTGGATGATCACCCACCGGATTAAACCAGATACGATCCGGTATACGAACTTTTTTGTGGACGAAGCGGTTCGGAACCCGAGCGCTGTTTTTATGCTGGTCACGGAATCGATACGGTTGCAATGCCAAAGCGATCTGCGTAATTTCGTCCACTACTATCAGCCAGATAGCCCCATCCGGAAGTGGGCCGAACGGCATCTGAGTGAGCATGCCACCATCAATCACCTCATGAAATCTACAAAGACGTTGGTGTGACCTCCATGAAAAAACCGGCGGCCGGGATTAAGTTGACTGGCGTCCCACGCACCATGATCTGGACCCTCCAGCCTCGTGCGGAGGAACATTCCAGGCCGGGTGGCCTCTTCAAGGATGAAATAGCTCGATCCTGGTTTTCTCAGATCGCATCAATCGAAGATACCTCCGCTTGGTACTCTCCCGCGTATCAGACCGCAATTGCCATCCGCACCCGAGTGATGGACGATGCAACCAGGAGGTTCATCGCCGAACACGAGCATCCTTTGGTTGTTGAAATGGGTGCCGGTCTATCCACCCGCCCTTATCGAATTGGCCTAACCCGGGCAGAATGGATGATGCTGGATTTACCTGTGGTCATTCAATTGCGGCAACGTCTCGAAACGGAGACCATACCCACAATTGCCTGTTCGGTTTTGGATGATGGCTGGATGGATCAGCTTCCCCAACGCGCCCCGAACGACATCTTGTTCATCGCTGAAGGACTTTTGATATATTTCAGCAAGGCGGAGTGTAAAAGACTGGTTGGGAGGATGCAGGCGCGGTTTCCAGGTGCAAAATTCTTACTCGATATGGCCGGTCAATTGGCCCGCACGGGAGAGATCCAATGTGCTCGGTCGATGGGGATATCCACAAAGTGGCTGATTCATGATGAGCGGGAAGTTGCCGCCCTCGGCCTCGAAATCATAGATGTATGGCCCTTTCTGGAACAATATCCCGAGCGCCTGAAATCTGTTTTTGGGAACGACTGGCAGGGATCCGGCAGCCGCAATATCAGCCTGATCATCGAGGCCCAGATCTCACCCTGTAATGAGATGAACAGCGAAGTCCCCAAATTGGCAGAACCTGCAGCACATGAGGCGCAAAGCCCGGATGCAATCCGTTTTCGTGATCAGTACTACACTGCTAAAAAGACCTTCCTGGACGGCCAGCACCGCATCCGCCCGCCTGAAGAGACGCTCACGCACCTCCGCCCCTGCCTTGAGAAGGCCGGCATCACTCGTGTTGCCGACATCACTGGCCTGGACCGGATCGGTATACCTGTCGTGCTGGTAACGCGGCCGAACGCACCGACCCTCTCGAATTCGGCTGGCAAGGGCTGTTCATTGGTGGCAGCCATGGTTTCGGGCATCATGGAAAGCATTGAGATCTATCATGCAGAGAACGCCCGTCTGCCCGAGCTTTTCATGCCATACGATCTGCTGAAAAAAGAAAAGGCTGTCATTCCGGTTGAACTCCTGCCGCTCACGAAAGAATCTGTTTTCAGCCCGGAACTGCCAGAACGATGGGTCATGGGTTGGGATCTCATGAACCAGGAGGAGGTTGCCGCTCCGCTCCAGCTTGTCGGGCTGGATTCTGTGGCGCAGAGGATTGGGCTGACCCAGAACTTCCAGATGGGTTCAAACGGCCTGGCCTCAGGCAACCATTTCCTGGAAGCACTTGCCGCGGGGCTTTATGAAGTCATCGAGCGCGACGCCGTGACGGCTTGGCAATTGGCCTGGAGAACACGGAACATAGCACCTCCCAGGGTAAGATTGGACTCCATTGAATACCCCCAGGCGAGGCAAGTCCTGGAGTGTTTCAGGGCCGCCCAGGTGGGGGTGATTTTATTCGATGTAACCAATGACATCGGAATCCCAACTTTTATTGCGCTCATATATGACCTGCACGAGCGCAATCGGGGCCTGGCGGGAGGCTATGGTACGCACCTCGACCCCGAGGTGGCCATGCTACGGGCCTTGACCGAGGCTGCCCAAAGCAGGGTGGTGGGCATTGCCGGCTCGCGTGATGAACACTTCAAGCACCATATGGCCTTATTCAAAGTGGCCGATAGCATCGCTCAAAAACAGTATCTAGAAGCGATTCCGCTGACTATGGACGCGAAAACCTGCGCGTCGGCCGCCGCTACGACTTTTGAGGCCGACATCCGTACCATCCTGACCAGCCTGAAACAAGCCGGGCTGAATCAAACCATCGTCTTCGACCTGACGCTGCTGGATGCAGATATCTGTGTTCTGCGGGTGATTGTCCCCGGTCTTGAGGGGTACCAGTTCAGTTACTATCAGCCTGGACCGCGAGCGCGGGTTTTTCTTCATCAGTGGGAAATGCTGCGAAAAAAGTGAGCGTTCCTGTTGGCATCGGATTGCGGTTGTAGGGCTGAGAGCGAAGGAAAGCTACCGCTCCATGCCTGAATATCTGAACCGAGGCGGCCAAATCGCCGAGAAAAGAACAATGATTGCGCTCATTTATTTTAGGATATAATTATTGCATTCTTGATTCCTCTCGTCTTTCATTCCAAGGGAAGGAGTTTCTTGTGTCAGTCGAAAAAGCCAAAGCATTTGTAAACCGTATCACCTCAGATCAAACCTTTGCCAAGCAGTTACTCGAGCATAAGACCGATGAGGAGCGCCAGAAGTTTGCCGCGGACGCCGGATACGTCTTCACCACCGACGACCTTCAAAAGATTCTTCCCGCTGGCGTTACTATCCAAGATCTGAAAAACCTGCATGAGAAATCGGAACTCCCCGACGAGATGTTGGAAGCGATCGTCGGTGGAAGCGCTAAGGGCGATCAGTGGGAGGCTATTGGGATAGAAATGGGCATAGATACCACAGTCGAATTAATTGTCGCCGCAGCGTCAATTTAATCGTTGTCTAGAGAGCTCGGGGCTCTTTAACGTGTTGTGAGTCGATCAGCCCGAACTTTTATGATCTATCGGGGTCAGGCGTACAGCGCTGAGAAACGCTTCCTGCAGGGCACACATCGTGTCTGCTCCCCCGAGGAGACCCTGACCCGCATTGCCCCTTACTTCTCCACGATCGGCCTGACCCGGCTGGCAGATGTTACCGGCCTCGATAGAATTGGGGTGCCGGTCATCTTGGCCGTGCGCCCGAACGCTGGCTATCTGGCTGTCGATGCCGGCAAGGGCTTGACGCTGGCGGCAGCGAAAGCCTCGGCAGCGATGGAGACCATCGAGCGCTATCACGGCGAGACCGTAGAGCTGCCCGAGATACAGCGGTCCTATGCTGGATTGGACGCTGCTGGCTATCCGCTCGTTCCCGTGGAGAGGTTCCCGTTTGCAAGGAATAACCTGTTCAACCGTTCCCAGCCCATCCATTGGGTGATGGGCTGGGATATCGTCGGCCAATGCGAAGTGCCTGTACCCTCCAGCCTGGTCTTCATGAAGCGCTTTCTGTGGCCTCGCTCCGAGTCGGCTCCTTTTCAATCTACGAGCAATGGCCTGGCCTCCGGCAACCATTTTCTTGAGGCGGTCACAGCAGGTTTGCTGGAGGTCATCGAGCGGGACGCTACATCGACCTGGCAATTGGCGTTCGAAATATTCTATACAAAGATTCCTTTACCCAGGGTAAGACTGGAGACAGTCAAATATCCCAGCGTGCGTGCGTTGTTGGAGCGGTTTGAGGCTGCCCGGACCGTACCGGTTTTGTTCGATTGCTCCGTCGATACAAATGTGCCTGTCTACATGGCCTGGCTGTATGACCAGGTGCCTCGTGGATTGGGAACCTATAAAGGCTACGGTGCTCACCTCGATCCCGAGGTGGCCATGTTGCGCGCCTTGACCGAGGCTGCCCAGAGCCGCCTGGTGTATATCTCCGGGGCACGCGACGATGCATTGAGACATAAATACCTTCTGCTCAAACAATTCGACACCGTTGGCCGCGCCTCGCTTGTCGATCAGATTCCCGCCGTGGTCGACGCCCAGCAACGTAACTCCCAAGCCACCTCCACCTTCGAGGGAGATATTCAGGTCCTGGTTGAAAAACTGGGCCGGGTTGGCCTAGACCAGGTGATCGTTTGTGATTTGACCCTGCCCGGGTTCGATGTCAGCGTTGTGCGCGTGATTGTACCGGGCATGGAGGGCTACAAGGGAATGAACTTCTACCAGCCAGGCAACCGGGCGATCTGCTTCATCCGTGCCTTGGCCGAAGGGATTCACCAGCCGGCATGAAAGCGGTCATCTTCCTGGGCCCGACGATATCCGTGGACGAGGCGCAGACTATCCTGCCGGAGGCTGTTTACCTTCCGCCAGCCGGCCAGGCGGACCTGTTGAGCGCGGTCACCACCTACAAGCCGGATGTTATCGGCCTGATCGACGGTGTCTTCTCCCAATCGCTTTCCGTTTGGCATAAGGAGATCCTCTATGCCCTCGAGCAGGGCGTCCGAGTCTACGGCGCCAGCAGCATGGGTGCCCTGCGAGCGGCCGAGACGGATATTTTCGGCATGGTCGGGGTTGGGAAAATCTACCGAATGTACAAGAGCAGTGAGTTCATCGACGACGACGAGGTGGCGCTGGTTTATTCTGTGGACGAGGGAAAATATATCAATCTCTCGGTTCCAATGGTCAATATCCGCGCCACCCTTGACCATGCAGCTGAAAACGGTTTGATCGAGGCGGAAACTGCCCGCCGGCTGACCACGCTGGTCAAGGCTCAATTCTACCCCGGACGGTCGTTCCCGTTTCTTTTGAAGTCCGCAGCTGAAATTGGCTTGTCAGCGGAGAAAATTGAGGCCCTCAGGGAATTCCTTGAGAAAAGCTTCATCGACCTCAAAAAACAGGATGCCATCGAACTGCTCCAAGCAATTAGGGATCTGCCGGAATCGATGCCGCCACTGGAGGTCGATTTCCAGTTGACGCGCTCGCACCTCTTTGAGGCACTCTACGACCGTGATCGGACTGTGCAGAGAAAGGGGATCAATCTCCCCCTGGATGCGATTTCGAGCTACACTGCGCTCCACCGCCCTGATTTCCAAACCTTCAACTTCAACGCCCTCAACCGGACCTTGGTGCTCGTTCTGGCAGAGTTGTTACACATCGATGTAACCGAGCGAATGATTGCAGCCGAAGCCCGTCGTTTCCGAATCGAGCATAAACTGAGAACCACTCAGCAATACATTGCCTGGCTGGCAGAAGTCGACCTGAGTGAGGCGGAGTTCACCGAATTAATGAAAGAGCAGGCACTCATCCGTCGCCTTCAGCGCTGGCTGCTGACCAAGCTGCACTTGAAGGGGAATGTCAAGCTCTTGCTGGATGCGCTGCGCTTGGAGAACCAGTATTCACGGTGGGCCGATCAGGCTGCGGTCCAAGAGAAGATCGTTAACGATCACGATCTCCTGTCTTCTACAAGCGAGTATAGCGACCTGCTCATCGAGCAATTGCTCCTTCAACATCTGCAAGAGACTGCCTGCCGGATGAGCGTACCTTACTCCACCTGGCTTGAAGAAGCAGGCTTTGACAACGCCCGCCACCTGTGGCTTGAATTGCTGCGTGCCAAGTTGGCCCGGGATCTCATGAAGAATACAAGAGGCGATTCTGCGACAAGCACGTCTTCCGATCCAGGGGATGGCGATGGAAGCCAGCGATGAACTGATCGAATTCATCATTTTGGACGAATAATCTCGACCGTACCATGCAAGCCATCGAGACGAACCTGTATTCCCATTTTTAGGAAATGTGTCGAATCCCCACTGCCGACGACTGCCGGGATGCCGAATTCTCTGGCCACGATGGCAGCCTACGGCAGTGGCATGCTGATATCAGTCACAACCCTGCCGCACTTCGAAAAGAGCCGCGTCCGGCCGATATCGAGCTTGTGAGTTACCAGGATCTCGCTGGACTCAAGTTGACCGGCCTGTTCCGGGCTTGCCAGAAGGCGCATGCTCGCCTCAACAATGCCCGCGGAGGCGGGGAAAATCATTTTGGTCCACCTTTTCACAAGATGTAGCGAAGCAGCATGATCGGTGAGGCCGAGGCCCAGCTTGTCCTTGGACAAGGCCACCATCACAAGATAAACGACTTCCCTATCCCTGGGACTCAGGATAGGGAAGTTACCTGTCCGGCGAAAAATCCATTGCCGATACATCCGGCATCATGAAGGCGGATTTTTCCTCCTGCTTTCTTCTATCTTGGCATCCAGCGCATTCCAGAAATTCGACCCCAGCTGGCTTCCAGCTTTGCGCCTCAAATTAACCGCATAGTTGAGATGCTCCCCTTCTCCGCGGCAGATTAACCAGTTCTGGGTCGTCAGGGTTTTGAGGGCTTGATCGATGTCGGCTCGGCTCAACCGGTCGGCTGCGGGCATGGCATCCAAGGCAGCATAGATTGCCGTGTAGGTCATCTCCACCTCACGCAGCATCAGGCGCATGATCTTGCGCAAAGCCGGGGGAAGCTCGGCGATGTCGCCTGCGGTGATGCCCTCCTCTTGTTTCTGAACCTCCAGCTTTTTTTGTAAGCGGTCAAACACGCTTCCATCCATAGTCCCTCGCTTTCAGAACATCTCCGGCATGCCAATCGGTTCCGGTTGTGGCTGGCATACTCCGCACCAGATGGCATCGGCTACAACGAGTCCTTTCGGCGTGTTGTTATCCCCCAGGTACATACACAAGAAGGTGGGCATTTTGGCGGCATGGTCTTTGCAAACCGCTCGCCCGCAAAAACGACACACAGCATGCGCAGGTTGATCACATACCCAGCAGTGCATGGAAGCCTCCTTGACTTAGGCGCTGAGAACGGTCGCAGCAACCTCGCGCAAGGTCTTCGACCAGGGATGATCGGGATAGCGCAAGGAGAAGATGTCAGCCGAACCGAGGTCTGCCATGTCCTCTGTCAGTGGCAGAATGCCGGCGACGGGGGCCTGGTAGGTCTTTTCGATGGTCTCCTTCATCTCGTTAAAATTATAGCGTGTGAGGGCTTTGTTCACCACCAGGAACAGGCTGGGTACATCCAGGCCGCGGGCGATGTCCACGGTCACGGCGGTGCCCTGGAAATCCTGCTGGTCTGGACGCAGAATGATCACCAGGACATCTGAAATGGCAACCGATAGGAGCGTCTCTTCGTTCAGACCGGGATGGGTGTCAATAAACAGGTAATCTAGGGCAAGCTCCTTGCTCAAGCTGTTGAAGCCCTTGTTCAGCACGCTGACGTCATAGCCGGTTTTGATCACCCGGCTGATCTCTTTGCCATTGATGCTGGACGGAATCAGCCAAATCGACTGCTGGACCAACTGTCTGACGCCGGCGCCCCCCTCGCCACCGCTTCCGACGGGATGGGCTACCGCCTGGATTCCACACTCGCCGCGCAGGTACTCGTTGAGCGTGTGCCCCATCTTGGCCTCGTCCAGCCCGAAGAGCACATGGATGCCGGGGGACTGGATGTCAGTGTCGACGATGGCGACGCGCTTGCCCTGCAGGGCCGCCTGGGCGGCTAAGTTGGCGGTGGTGTTTGACTTGCCGGTTCCACCCCGGAACGAATGAACCGAAATGATTTTTACCATGTTTTCCTCCACTTACAATAATACCCTGGCTGCAGGTTATTCTCCAGGCTTACCCCGATCCTGGGGAGAGGTTACCACATGTTGCTTGAGCCGGTCGAACACGCCCATCCCCTGAGAGCGTGGGAGTGCGGATTGTTCCTGGAGCCGGGCTTCCAAGAGGGAATAGACAGAGAACATTTCATCCAGGTGGGTATAGCGCAGATAAACCATGGCATACGAGCCGATCGATTGGCGTGCCTGCTCCATTTCCTGATGGAGCTGATCGATCTCGGCCTGGATATCGGCACGCATTTTTTCGTCCGTCATCTTCTCGGCTGTTTTGCGGAGGATTCCGAGGCGCGCCTGGGTGTAGAGCAACTTCTCGATTTTAGCAGCCGCAGCCGGTCCGAATGTGCCCGCCAGATGTTTCAGAACTTCGTCCACCTTGGCAATATTCTGGACGGCAGCCACCTCCTGAGGCCCCACCCGGTCAGTGAGGCCCAGTTTTTCCTGGATCCAGGCCTGTTCGTCTTTCAAGCCGCGGCGGATCATCACGGTAATTAACCCGGCTGCCCCGCCACCTACAATTACAGCATAGAACAGCAGCCAGCTGCTGGTTACGCGCGTGACCAGGTTGTTGTAACCCATGTGGAGCAGGACGGCGAGAAGGATGCCGCCAACGCTCAGGGCGGTGCGTTGGGCAGGCTTCCGGAAACGTGCCCAGCCCAGGACGATCCCCACCATGGCGCACGCCGCGGCATGCATCAGGTTCGTGGAAATGACCCGGTTGACGGCCACCGCCATGGCTGCCCCGGCGTGCCCGAAAATATACTCGTAATTCTCGCAAATGGCAAAACCGATGCCGGTTGCAAACCCGTAAATGGCTCCGTCCACGAAATAGGTGAACTTCGACCGGCGCACCAAGACCAACAGGATCAGCGCCTTGAGGATCTCCTCCACCACCGGCGCCAGGTAGCGCACCATCTGGTTGTAGTTGATCCATCCCAAGTGGAAGGGAGTTGGGTTGATCAGCGCCGCGGCCCCGTAGGCCAGGACGCCGGCCCCCGCACTGACCAGGACGAACTTGAACTCGCCGGTCTTGTAAAGATCCAGCGAGTAAATCCCAACCAGGGCGAGGATCGGGATGATGGTGGCGATTACCAGGGCAACAACGATCATCAAGAATTCCCGTGAGGAAATATCCTTCTCTCCCCGGAAGGCCGGGGAGAGAAGGATTGGTTGGGTTTATTGTCCGCGGCTGCCGGTCTCTTTGGAGGGCGACCATTCGGACCATTTGTCGGTCGCTTTACTGGTCGTAAGTGCGGACTGCACACCGCCCTGCCAGGGCACCTCGAAGACGTCGGGGTTGCCTATGCGTGTGGTGGTAAATGAAATCATGCTGCCGCCGCAGTTCCAAGTGGGCGAGGAATCTGGTCCAGAAAAGTCAGTCAGCCGGTACTCGATCTGGGTGCGCAGGTCATAAGTATAAATGTCCAGGTTGCCGTTGCGCTCGGACTGGTAGGCAATCCGGGTTCCGTCCGGCGACCAGGTGGCGTTGACGGAGTCTCCATCGGCATGGGTGATCTGGGTGTCGTGCGTCCCGTCGACATTGATGATATGCAGGTTCCAGATCCCACCTGCGTCCGAGATGTAGGCGATTTGTTTGCCATTCGGTGACCAGAGCGGATTGATCTCGTTAGCGGCAGTATCGGCCAGCGTGTACTCGTTGCCGGTCTGGGTGTTGAGCATGAACAGGCCCCAATTGCCGTTGCGGTTGGACTGGAAGACCAGCCAACGCAAATCGGGCGACCAGAACGGGTTGATATCGTCATGAGGATCGGAGGTGAGCTGTTTCTCGACACCGGTGATGCGATCGATCGTGAAGATATCCCAATTGCCGTTGCGGTCCGACTGGAAAGCCACAGTCCGGTTGTCCGGTCCGAACATGGGGTTGATGTTGTTCGAAGTCGTGTGGGTCAGGCGAGTCTGGAACGACCCGACCGTGTCGGTGTAATACAGCTCTATGTTGCCATCCCGGTTGGACTGGAAGACCACCCAGGAATCATCCGGCGAGCGAGATGGCCGGGAATCGACTGCGCTGGACTTGGACAGATTATAAAGTTTTGAATTAGGTGCACCCTCCACTCCATCCAGGCGATAGATTTCGAGGTTGTTATCGCGGAAGGTATGGAAAATGATGAACTCCTTACACACGGCAGCATTGGGCGTCGCCTGCGGGGTGATACTAAAGTTCGGCGTAACCGTGGGCGTGATAGCAGTCGCCGTGGGCGTGTGACTGGGTGTCCGGCTGGGGGTACTGGAAGGCGTAGAAGTGGATGTCGACGTCGAGGTATTTGTCGGGGTGTAGGTGGTCGTCCGGCTGGGTGTCTGGCTGGGGGTATCGGATGGAGTATTCGATGGAGTGTAGGTTAGCGTGTCAGTGGGCGTATCCGTCGGAGTCAGGGTGGGTGTATCGGTGGGGGTGGCACTGGGCGTCCGGGTGCTTGTATTGGTCGGAGTGAAGCTGGGGGTGCTGGTCAGCGTTTCCGACGGCGTGAACGTCCAGGTCGGCGTCAGGGTTGGTGTCAAGGAAGGTGTCAGAGTGCTTGTGTCGGTTGGGGTGAGACTGGACGTGCTCGTCAGGGTATCCGATGGTGTGGACGTCCAGGTTGATGTCAGGGTCGGCGTGGCGCTAGGCGTCTGGGTGGGTGTGTTGCTGGGCTGGGGCAGGCAGGTCCCGGTGGCGGCCAGCGAGGCGGTAATGAAAAGGGTGGTCGTATATTCGACTCTGACGGTTGCGTTCCCGGCGGCGTTAAAGGTTGTCTCCCCGCCGGCGCCCAGACCGGTCAGATCATTGCTGGTAACGCTGCCCGTACTGGGATCGGTGACGGTATAGGATCCTGTGGTAACAGGAGCCTCACCAAGATTGACAATGGTAAAGGTTGCTGACAGATCGACGTTGCAGGCCACGCGCAAGGCTAGGAACGGGGAGGGTAAAGGCGTGGAAGTGCTGGTGGCGGTATAAGTGGCGGTCGCCGTATTCGTCGTGGTTGGGGTGAAGGTACGTGTATACGTGTTCGTGACTGAAGGAGTGAAAGTCGGCGTGCGGGTTGGGGTGCGTGTCCTGGTGGGGGTGGGCGTTTTTGAATTCGTCGGCGTGGCTGTAGCCGTGAAGGTATTGCTCGGGGTAAAGGTATCCGATGGGGTAAAGGTGTCCGATGGAGTGAAGGTATCTGATGGAGTGAAGGTGATCGAAGGGGTGAAGCTAGGCGTGCTGCTTGGTGTGTTCGTCTTCGTAAAGGTGGGAGTAAAAGTGTTGGAAGGCGTGAAGGTATCGGTTGGAGTATTGGTTGGTTGTTTGCATGTGGCGTTCGCTTGTGCCACGCCCGTTCCCGGGTGGCCGGGACGCTGGTTCACCACCAGTCGGACAGTCTGGCCGTAATAAGGGCCGAAATCCAGGGTGGTTGATTCGCCACTATTTAGCTGGATTGTTCCTGACTGGGTGAGCGTGTTATCAACATAAAGATTCCAGGTTGTCGGGCCGGCCATGTCGCTGCCATTGTTTGTGATTGTGAATTCAACCTGCCCGTCTGGCAAACAATCACCTGTCACCGATACACTGGATTTATCCCATACGGGCGTCGGGGTATAGGTTGACGAGCTTGTCAGTGTGTAAGTGGCCGTCCGGGTGGATGTGGGAGTCCTGGTATTCGACGGCGTAAATGTGTTGGATGGGGTGAAGGTGTTTGAGGGCGTGTACGTATCGGAAGGTGTGTAGCTGGCGGTTTGGGTCGGCGTCGGGGTTTTGGTGAACGTCGATGTAAACGTGTTGGACGGGGTGAAGGTGTTTGAGGGCGTGTACGTATCGGAAGGTGTAAATGTCAGGGATGGCGTGTACGTGGCTGTCTTGCTGGGTGTCGATGTCTTGGTGTTACTCGGCGTAAAGGTGAACGACGGGGTCAGCGAAGGCGTGGGGGTGTTCGTTGCCGGGGGGGTGTTCGTGAATGTTGGCGTCGGCGTGGGTGGGATGCAGTCGCCGGTGGCGCCCAGATTGACGGAAATTAACTGGGAGGTGGCGTATTGAACAGTTACACTGGCATTGCCAACCGCATTGAAGGAGATCCTCTGGCCGACTCCCAGTTGGATCGAAGAAGTGCTGGAGCCAATGCCGGGCTGGTTGAGCGTGTAGGAGCCTGCGGAGAGCATGGGGCCTCCGCTGTTGATGATGAAGAAAGTGGCGGTTGTGTCTGGGTTACAGGCCACTTGGAGGCTGAGATACGGATCGTTGACAGGCGTATCTGTCGGGACGGGTGTGTGAGTCGGGGGCACAGGCGTGTTGGTTTTCGTACTCGTGGGAGTCGGCGTGAATGTATTGGTCGGAGTCGGGAAAGGCGAGTTGGTCGCGCTGGGGATAGGCGTGTAGGTATCGGTCGAGCTCGTGGCCAGAAGAGCGCTATTTGCCTCAGTTTTAGTGGGAACCTCCGCTGTGCTAGTTGGGCCGTTCGGCGTGTCTGTGGGAGCCACAGCCGTGTCCGTCGGAACCCCGGGGGCTTGGGTGGGAGCCACAGCCGTGTCCGTCGGAACCACGGGGGCTTGGGTGGGAGCCACAGCCGTGTCCGTCGCAATCACGGGGGCTTCCGTGGGGGCTACAGCTGTGTTCGCCGGGGCTTCGGCGGTATTGGCGGGGGTTTCGCCTTCACCGCCTCCAGCCCCCCCGGTCAGGCCAGTGGTAGTGCAGGCGCTCAGAAGCATAGCAAAAATGGCGACCGTAACAGTGGTTGTATAAAAGAACTTAACGATGGGTTGGTGCATGTCTCCTCCAGATTGGGCGGCTACGGTTTTTTCCGATGCCACCACAAAATTAACCCGATGATTCCTAATCCAGCTAAAATAATGAGTACCAGGCCGCTTGGTGCCTGGGCCGCGCCCGGCGCCCCAGCCGGAAACCGGGGAAGGACGAACACGCCGACCAGGACCAGAGCCACCAGGATCACTGTCGCCCACCCAAGCCATGCCCGCCGTATCTGCAGGGATGAGCGCCACACATCGGTCTTCCTTTTGACCACGGGAAGTGTGGTCTCCCATTCGGCTGCCAACCGGGCGCGAATGCGCTTTCGCAAGGCCACATCCGGCTGGAGGGAAGACAGGCTCCGTTGGACCGCCTCGACTGTCTCCTCCAGCGAGGCAAGCTCCCGCTCTTCGGGAGCCGCGGCCGCGCTTTCCATCTTTTCTCCGGAGAGGAGCCGGTCGGTAAAATCGGCCAGGCGATGTGTTTCTGTGAGTTGATCGCGGTGCTCATCCATGACGGCTGACCTGTTTGTGCAGAGCGGCTACCGCTCTGCGAAAGAGCGATTTGGTTGCCTCCAGGCTGCAGCCTTGCAGGCGGGCTATCTCCTGAAAAGGCATGGCTTCAGCGAACCTGAACAGCAGGATTTCGCGGTACTTTTGCGGTAACTTGCGGAACGCCTGCCGAAGCAGGAAGGACTCCTCGGAACTCGCTGGGTCATGCGGGGCTAACTGGTTTTCCATGAGAGGCACGTCCGGTGGACGTTTGCGGCGATAATATTCGGCGATCTGGCGGTTGGTGATCGTCCGCAGCCAGACACCGAACCGGGCTTCGCCGCGGAAGCTCTTCAGGGATCGCATCGCGGCGATGAAAATATCCTGGGTGACGTCTTCCACGTCTTCGTCCGGGACGACATAGCGGACGCGGTTATAAACAATGGGCAGGTAAAATTCATACAGCTCAGTAAATGCTTCTAATGTCCCCTGTTGAGCACAGGCGACCAGTTCTTTTTCGTTGGGCAAATATGAAAAATATGGCATCGATGAACATTAATATGGTCGTATTTAATAGCGAAAAAGTGTTGTGTACATTTTCACTATTGACAATCGTATTATATACTGTATGATGAGAAATTGGACACTCAAATGCAAACCACTTAGGAGAAAAGATGAAGAAATCATGGCGCTTTTTTGTAATCGCATTATTAATTGTTTCTGCTGCACTGGCCGGGTGCGGGCAAAAAAATAACACACCCACCAGCACACCCCTCACCCCATCGGCTTCTGCGACAGCATCCCTCGAGGCAGTCACAGCGGGCATACCCCAGAAAGTCAGCCGTTCAATCCAGCTTGACCCGGCGACTGTGGAGGACCCTGACTCGCTGTCTGTGAGCAGCCTGGTCTATGACTGTCTGGTGCGGCTGGACGGGAGTGGGAACCTACAACCGGCGCTAGCCATCAGCTGGACGATCTCGGATGACCAGCTGGATTACATCCTGAATCTGCGCCAGGGGCTGACTTTTCGCAGTGGGGCGTCCTTTAATGCAGACGCTGTCCTGGCGAACTTTAACCGCTGGTTCGACCGGGCCGATGCACTGCATGGCAGCAAGGCTTATCCTGGCTGGTCAAAGTTTTTCCTTGGGTTTAAAGGTGATGTGGATTCGCAAGGAGTAGCGGTATCTCCCTTTGACGGGATCGAGAAAGTGGATGAGCACACCGTGCTCATCCACCTGAACCGCCCTGAGCCGAAACTCCTGCAAAATCTGGCCCAGCCGTTTTTTGCCATCCTCGACCCGACTGTCATGGCCTCCAAAGGCGAGGCGGTGGGTACCACCTCAGATGTCGTCAGCGGTACCGGTGCCTATATCCTCTCTGCCTGGACGGATTCCGGCTTGGTCCTGACGCCCAATGCCAATTACTGGGCTGGAGCCCCGGCAGGCGAGCTGCAGATCGGCTGGAAGTAGAGGGCCATTAAATATCCAGAGTGCAGACGATTCGTCTGCACTCTGGATTCACTCTGGAGGGAGTCAACCTCCTGGTGACCAAGCAGGGGACTCGTTCAGCTCGGAGGGGATGCCCGTTAGAGAGCGCAGGCCTCCACCGCTGGCAGAGACCAGGTAGATCCCATCCCCGCCCGTGAAACTGGCCCTCAAGGCGAGGTACAGCCCGTTCGGCGACCAGGTGAGATCGCTGACAAGTGTAGCATCGGTGAAGAGTACCCTTAGGTCGCTTCCGTCCGGGCGGATGGTCACCAGGTCAACGCTGTCGTTGAGGCTCCTGCAGTAGGCGATCCGGCTTCCGTCTGGTGACCAGGCCAGACAGCCTTCGGAAGCGTCCGTCTGGGTCAGGCGGGCCAGGCCCGAACCATCGATGTTAGCCACGTAGATATCCGGGTTTCCATCTGTCCAGGACAGGAAGGCTAGGCGCCCTCCGTCGGGTGACCAGGCTGGCCCGCCATCCGGTGCGGAGGTGTTGGTCAGGCGGGTCAGGCCGGAACCATCGGGATGGATCAGGTAAATGTTCGAGTTCCCGTCGCGATTGCTGATGAAGGCAAGCCAATCACCCCGCGGCGCCCAGACCGGATTGGTGTCCGCAGCCGGGTCATTGGTCAGGCGGTTCAGGCCGCTTCCGTCGGTATTGATACTATAGATCTCCCAATTCCCGTCCCGAAAGGACTCGAAGGCGATCTGCTTCCCATCCGGTGACCAGGTTGGACTGTCGTCCTGGGCCGGATCGTCGGTCAGGCGGGTCAGGCCGCTGCCGTCCGCGTTTATCAGGTAGATGTCCCAGTTTCCCTCGCGGTTGGAGGCAAAGGCGATCTGCCGGCCATCCGGTGACCAGACCGGTGTGCGGTCTTCGCCCGGGTCATTGGTCAGGCGGAGGAGTCCGCTGCTGTCGGCGTTCATGCGGTAGATTTCCGGATTCCCATCCCGATTGGAGACGAAGACGATCTGCCCGGCTGGCGGCGGGTAAGGCGTTACGGTCGCTGTCGGTATCGGCGACGGCGTGGCAGACGGTTCCGCAGGCGTTGGAGTTGTCTCCACCGGAATGTCAGTGACCCCGCCGGCAGCGCCCACAAGCCCAGAAAGATCCAGGCTGCAGGCGGAGAGCAATACCGCCAGCCCCAGCCCGAGGGCTGGGAGAATCAATATGCGATTGATATTCATGAATGGTCCACTCCCACTTATTATAGTAGGGTAAAAGTGCTAAAACGGGTTGTGTCTAACAAAAACATCGATATATAATTTCTTTGAGATAACGCCCCTATTTTCTCGAGGCCAAGGCGGGGAAAAATGCCCATGGCTGGAAAGTTGGAAGGAGATTGGTTATGACGCTGCGTGCGCGAACCCTTAGCATGGTAACCCTTTTACTGGCGGGGACGGTGCTGGTCATTGGCTCCGTGCTGACCTGGACCGCCCGGCAGGCTATCCTGGCCCAGCAGGAGCAGGATGGCCTGATGATCGCACGCCTTCTGGCGCGCACCGCTGGCATTGTAGACGAGTTTCCGCAGGAAATGGAAAATGCCATTGGCGATCAGATGGTCGTCGAGGCAACGATCACTGCCCACCTGGTAGCAATTGCCGAGCAGGCTGGCCTGACCACGGATCAAATCAACACTCATCTCAAGGACATCACCGATACCACGGTCTTAAGCGAGTTCTGGATCACGGACGCCAGCGGGCATGCCTACCTGCATAGCCTTCCTGGCGTCGATTTTACTTTTAGCCCGGACACGCAAAATCAGCCCCAGGCGAGTGCTTTTTGGCCGCTGCTCACTGGCGGTGAAAAAGTCGTCATTCAGGATGCCCGTCAGCGGGAGATCGATACCAGCATTTTCAAATACGTGGGCGTGGCAGGGATCGATCAGCCCCGCATCGTCCAGGTCGGATACAATGCCGCTGTACTCAACGATCTGCGCCAGCGGGTTGGATTACAGCGCCTGGTGGCCGGACTGGTCGCTGGCGGCGACATCCAAGCCATCCGCGTGGTGGATAGTCAGACAACTACCCTGGTCTTCAGCGGCAGCCCGGGGACCGGCTCTACTGTGCTTTCCGCCTCTGACCTGGCTAGAGTGCGTAAAATCCTCCTCTCCGGCAGCGAGGATGTGTCCCTCGACGGGAACCTGCTTAGAGTGATCGTGCCGGTCCACCCGAGTGCTAACGAGACCCAGGTCAGTGGAGCCGTGCTGGTATTCCTGCCAACCGACCGGTTACAAGCAGCCATGGCCCGCCAGCTTGGTGGAGCCGCCGCTGCCTCAGTCGGAGTGCTGGCAGTCGGCGTGGTAGCCTCACTCTGGCTTTCCCGGCGCATCAGCGACCCTGTGGCCAGCATCACCCAGGCGGCGATGGCTGTTGAAAAAGGGGAGTATAAGCCCGCTGCCCTGACGGCCGTCGTCGGGCGTCAGGACGAACTGGGTCGGCTTGGAAGAGTCTTCGACCTCATGGCGCGGGATGTTTCAGCGCGCGATCGGCGCCTGAGGTTGCTGCGCAAGGTCATCCCTGCTGGAGTGGGGCTTTCCTCGGAAAAAGACTTTAACCGCCTGCTAGAGACCATTGTGGTTGAATCTCAGACCATCACCAATGCCGACGGTGGCACGCTGTATATCCAGGAAGACGGCAAGCTGAAATTCATGATCGTGCGTAACACATCGATGCACTTCGCCATGGGTGGTGTGACAGACAGCCCGATCACACTCCCGCCCGTGTCTCTGGTGGATGAAAAGACCGGCGAGCCCAACCACTGCAACATTGCCGCTCATGCCGCCCTGATCCGACAGGTGGTCAATATTCCGGATGCCTACGCTGCCGAGGGCTTTGACTTTTCCGGAACGCGCGAGTACGACCGACGAACAGGCTACCATTCCCAGTCCTTCCTGAGCATTCCGCTGGAAAGCGACGACCAACAGGTCATCGGGGTGCTGCAGCTGATCAACGCTCAGGATCCTGAAACCGGTGCGGTGGTCCCCTTCGTGGTTGACGAGGTTTTCGAGACGCTGGTCCTGCTGGCCTCCATTTCACTGGCAACTTACATCCGCCAGGCACAGCTGCGCAGGGAGATCGAAAAGCTGAACATCGAGATCGATCGCAGCAAGCAGGTCCGCCAGGTGTCGGAGATCACCGAGACGGATTATTTCCGCGCCCTGCTGAAAAAGGTGCATCAATTGCGAGCCAAGAAAAAACCAAAAAACTGACCCATTTGGAAACACCTATGTTGCCTGCCTCACCTCTCGAAACCATTGAACCCCGCCTGCGTCTATTTTTACCGGCCGACCTGTACGCTTCTGCCTGGGTTGACCCTTCGCCAACCACCCTGGAGCGCGTCTTTGAGCATCTGCGAACTTTGCAGCGTATCCTCTACGACTATACCTCGCGGCGCGTTTCCGAAAACACGGCCCGTCCCGGGGAAGTGCACTACGAATGGCAGAAAGGCACTTTGATGTTCACCGACCTGGTGGGCTTCACCAGGCTGATGGAAGCCAATGCAGCACAGGGGGATGTGGGTGCGGCAGCCCTGCTGAAAGTCCTCAACGCCTATTTCACCGAGATGATCGAGATCATCGGCAAGTCAAGCGGCGACCTGCTTGAGTTTACCGGGGATGCCCTGCTGGCCCTCTTCCCTGAGGACCAAAAGCGCAATGACACCCTACAGGCGGTGCGTGCCGGTCTGCGCATGCAGCGGGCAATGGAACACTTCAGCGAGATCGAAACTCCCGAGGGCAAGCTCAAGCTGGAGATGCGCGTGGGAATTCACTTTGGCCGCTTCCTGACTGCCAACATCGGCACGCCGCGCCGTATGGAGCATGTCCTGCTGGGCCGGGCGGTTCAGCAGGCCAAGCTTTCCGAGAGTTCAGGGGTCAAAGGACGGGTATGCCTTTCGGAGACTGCTCATACACGGGTCGGTGAGTTGCTGCATTTTGAATCCAAACAACCCGGCTACCAACTCGTGGTCGACGACCTGACCGATGAACAACTGGGCGAATTTGAGGTAACCCCGCGGCGGCGCATGGCAGGCTCGGTGCTGTTCGACCGCAGTGTGGCCGGCCTGATCGGCGAGATCACCCGGATGATCCAATCAATCGAAGCCCTGGCTTGCTTTCTGCCCGCCCCGGTGTTGAACCTGTTGGTGGAGAGCGCCGCCGATCGCCACATTCCTCCAGACTTTTCCTCTCCGACGGTTATGTTCGTCAATTTCATCGGTCTGCCTGAGACGGTCGACCGGGCTCTGCCGGGCGAGGAACACAAGGTGGTCAGCAGCTTTTCGCGCACCTTCGCAGCCATCAATGCTGCTGTGGAAAAGCGCGGTGGAATGCTCAAAAAGATTACCTACCATCTGTCCGGCTCGGATATCGTGATCTATTTTGGCGTCCCGACCGCCCATACCAACGACCCATTTCGGGCGGCACAGGCCGCCTTGGCCATCTGCGATGTGATCGCCTCGGTCAAGCCGCCGACGGTCGGGAATGCGGTGCCCGAGATCACCTGCCAGATTGGCATTGCTCAGGGGCCAGCCTTCGCGGCCGAGATTGGCGAGCTGCGCGGCCGGCGTGAGTTTAATGTGCTGGGCGATACAATCAACACGGCCGCCCGCCTGATGAACCGGGCTGGCGCCAACCAGATCTTGATGACCGGATCGGTCTACGAGTGCCTGGGCGGACATTTTAAATGCGAGGCGCTGGGTAGCGCATCCCTTAAGGGCAAGGCCGCCCCCACCCCAATTTATGCCCTGCTCGGTCCCGCCTCCTGAGTCTGCTTTCTCCGAGATAAACTTAGTTTTCCCCTTCGGTGCGCTCCCGGCGCAAGCGGACTGCCTCAGACTTCAGGTGGGCATATAATTCAGTGCCAGTCACTTCCTGGACTTGCTGAGCGCGGCGGGCTTCGTCGATTTCCAGGGTCAGCTTGCGCACTTCCTGCTTCAACTGATCTTCGCGGGCTTTCACTTCCTGGACCATCTTAAAAAAAGCGGAAAGCAGCTGGTTGGCCTTGCGTTCGTCGGTGACCTGCTGGCCTTCGCTGGTCTGGTCGGTTGTCAGATCCACCATGGTCTGAGAATAATCGCCCTGGGCGACATGCTGGCTCCAATCGATGGCTTTCTCGATGTAGGTGGTGGCGAAGCGCAGGCGGGAGGAAATGCTGCGGATCAGGAGCAGCGATAATTCTGGCTGCTGGTTGATGATCTCGGTAAAGGCAGCCCGGTCCAGCTCCAGGACGCGGGTCGCCGAGAGAGCAACGACCGAGGCCGAGCGCGGCGACTGGTCAAGCAGGGACATCTCGCCGATGGTCTCGCCCGGCCCGCACTGGTTGAGGACCAACTCCTCCCCTTGGGCGTTCTCGCTGACGATCTTCACCGCCCCATCGACGATCAAAAAGAGTGCATCACCCGTTTCACCTTTGCGCACGAGTGCCTCGCCGGCTGCGTAGCTGCGCTCGGTGACTTTCCGCGCCAGGTCATTCAAATCCCGGTCGGGCAGGTCGTGGAAAAGGGGGATATTCTTCAACTGGTTGGTCAATGGCTTCGCCATAGGTGTGATGCTCCTCAAGACTAATCATACATTAGATGCAATCAGCCCGCAATCCCGCTTGATAAGGGATCGAGACCGGCAGGTCGTCGATTTGATTTTGAAATGGTTCTGAATTGTTTGATTGGACAACTATTCCGGTATAATAATCATGATAAATTTCACAAGCGGAGGAACTATGTCAAAAATCATTTCAGTGCATTCGTTTCGCGGGGGGACGGGAAAATCCAATACTTCCGCCAATCTGGCTACATTGCTGGCCCGGGAGGGCAACAGGGTTGGTGTCGTGGATACCGATATTCAATCACCTGGTATCCATGTTTTGTTTAATTTGGACGAGTTCGAGATGGCGCATTCACTCAACGATTACCTGTGGGGAAAATGTGACATCAAAGACTGCGCCTATGATGTCACCGGCCGGGTCGGCGCGGACGTGAAAGGGCAGATCTACCTGATCCCCTCCAGCATCAAGGCCAGCGAGATTGCCCGCATCTTGCGCGAGGGTTATGATGTCGGCCTTCTCAACGACGGCTTTCAAGCCCTGATACAAGGCTTGAAGCTGGACTTCCTGGTCATCGATACTCACCCTGGTCTGAACGAAGAGACCTTGCTCTCCATCGCGGTCTCGGACGTGTTGGTCATTATCATGCGCCCCGACCAGCAGGACTATCAGGGCACTTCGGTGACCGTTGAGGTGGCTCGCAAGCTGGATGTGCCGAAGATGCTGATGGTGGTCAACAAGGTGCCCCAAGTGCTCGACTCGGATGACGTGCGTACGCGCGTCGAGCAGACCTATAACTGTAAAGTCGCGGCGGTTCTGCCGCACTCCGATGAAATGATGGCCCTGGCCAGTTCCGGCATTTTCAGCCTGCATTATCCCGACAATCCGGTCACGCGCGGCCTGCAGGATGTCGTGGCGTTGATTCAAAGCTGAATTCTCCACGCAAATGCAAAATTTCTTTCAACGTGTCTTCCGTATTCAACCTCGCGAGGTTGGACTGGTCTTCGCGTTGGGTTTCCTTCTGTTCGGGAACTCGCTCGCCCGTCAGGTATCGGGGATTGTGGCGGTCAGCGGTTTCTTGAGCTCCAGCAGCGTTAACTCGATGCTCCTGGTGATGGGGATCGACTACACCTTAATCCTGATCGTGGGCGGACTGCAAAGCTTGATCGTCGACCGCTTCAATCGTGTCAAGCTGTTGGCTATCGTCAGTCTGGGATTTGCCCTGGTGTTCGTTGTCCTGAGGGTGATGTTCGCGCTAGGAGCACCAGGCTGGCTGAACTACTCCCTTATGTATCTGATCGCCGAGCAGCAGCTGGTTTTGTTCCCGGTGATCTTCTGGGTTCTCGCCAACGATATTTTCAACTTCGCTCAGGCCCAGCGTCTCTTTCCCCTGGTGGCCAGTTGGAGCTTCATCGGCAAGCTGGTTGGTATCGGCGTGGCCTGGATCTCGCCGAACCTGTTTGGCTTGCTGGGAATCAGACCCGAGGAGATCCTGCTCTTCAACGCTCTGATCTACGTCATCGGTTTCCTGTTGGTGAGCGCGGGTTTGCGCCAGGTGAAAGTACGTCCCACGGTCCAACAGACCGAAACGGTCAAAGAAACCCTGACGGAAGGCTGGGATTTTCTACAGGGTGTGGATTCGTTCCGCTTCCTGATGCTGGCGATTATCGCCCTGGCTGTGGCTGACACGATCATCGAGTTCCGCTTCCTGGTGGTGACCGACGCCCTGTTCGTCGGGCAGGTCGCCTACCAGCAATTCTACAGTCTCTACCGGCTGACCGCCACGCTGCTCGGCTTTGTTGTGCAGACTTTCCTGACCAGCCGTCTGCTTAAGCGCATCCAGGTCAAGAATATCTTCCTGATTTTCCCGCTAATTGTCCTGCTGGGTGCCGGTGGGGCAATCGCTTCTCCTGGCCTGTGGGCCGCCGTGGCAGCCATGCTGAGCGTCAAGCTGGTGCGCGAGACGGTCGATGATTCGGGACGCAAATCGATCCAGTCGCTGGTGCCGGAGGAGCGGCGAGGCCGGGTCAGCACCTTCATCGATAATTACTTGCTCGCCAGCGGCACCATCCTGGCCTGCCTGGTCACCGGAGTGATCGTGCTGGTCGGTTTGTGGCTCGGGCGCGACCTGCACCTGGTCTACCTGGGGGTCGCCTTGCTGTGCGGCGGGTTCGCCTTGTGGGCCGTGCTCAGAATGGGCAAGGTCTATGACAGCAGCCTGCTGAACTGGCGTCTCAAGCGCCGTCAGCGTATGTCCGATACCTTCATTGGGAAGATCACCAAGCTGTGATCCTGCATCCCGAACGCGTCCTGTGAGAGGAGTACCTTCATGAGCGCCAATATCCCTACCAAGTCAAACCCGAAGCCCAGGCGAACATTCTTCTTCAGCCTGCACTGGAAGCTGCTGATCGGCTTCACCCTGCTGTTCAGTCTTGTCTTCGCCCTGGCATTCTACTGGTTCTACACCTTTGCTACGGAACAGGCTTTGGCGCGCATCCGCGCCGACCTGCTGGACACGCTGCAGGGTGCGTCCACGTTGATTGATGGTGATGCCCTGACCTCGGTTGCCCAAAATGGTCAACCAAATGCTTCCGGACAGGCCTGGCTGGCAGTGGCGAACGCCGAAGCGAATGGGAGTGCTGACGCCCCATCCCTGCGCAGTGCAGCAACCCAGGACTTCGGCAAAGGTGCGCCAACCGGCTTTTCCGATGACCCACGTTACCAGAAGCTGATGGACCAACTCCAGGTGATCCACAATATCTCGCCGCGCGCCTGGCCCTACCTGTACATCCTGGCTCCCGGTGAGCACCAGATCACCTACATTGCCGATCTGTGGGCACGCTACGATCCTTCGAAGGCCACGCCCTTTCTGTTCACCAAGACCAGCAAGCACTCCTACAACGGCGTGAACGAGTTGACCCTGCGCCTGGACAGCCGGGGCCAGTTCGTACCCTACTCCGACCAGTGGGGCTCTTGGATCTCGGCCTACCAGCCGGTGATGAATGCCTCCGGCCAGAAGGTTGGCGCCATCGGCGTGGACTTTGAGGCTGGCTATGTTCAGGATGTACAGAATGCCATTCGCAACAAGGTGGTCCTGGCCTTTGCCCTGACTTACGCCGGGCTGTTCCTGCTGGTCTTCCTCATCTCCCGCTCACTCACTCGCCCGATCCAGAGATTAACCGCCTCGGCCGAACGCCTGGGGGAAGGCGACTATAGCCAAGACATGACCAAGTATAAACCCGCTGGCTTGCTGAGGGACGAGATCGTCCGGCTGGCGGATGTGTTTGCCATGATGGCGGCCAAGGTCTATCAGCGTGAGCAAAACCTGCGCAAGCAGGTCGAGGCGTTGCGGATCGAGATCGACGAGTCCAAGAAGCAAAAACAGGTCAGCGAGATCGCCGATACCGACTTTTTCCGCGAGCTGCAGAACAAAGCCCAGAACATGCGCAAACGCCGCGGAAGCGGAACCTGAGACGGGGAAACAGGCATGACTGAGTGCGAGCAGGAAATTCCCCTGGTCACTATCTACAACAACCTGGAAACATTCTTTAATTTCTTGAAGCGTGCCGAAGACCCGGATATCTTAAGTAAGCGGCGCTACCGGGGTGACCGGGGGTTGTTTTGGCTGGGTGATCCCAAGCTGCTCTTCGTGACCGCAGCCTCATCCGGCGCAGAGCAGATCTGCCAGCGCTGGGGTTATCCCGGGACTGTCGTCTTGGCGCCTGCCAAGACGACCCACCAGCTGTGCCTGGATATCCTGCGCGAGCCGCGCCTGATCACCCGGATCGTGGAGCATGCCGGCCCTGGTCAAACCATCCGCCTGGTGCCCTATGCCGCGACGACCGAGTTCTACCAACTGGCGGAGGCACTGCGGTTGCGCGGGCTCACCGTACTGTTGCCGGAAAGCCCCGCTCCTGAGCACCTCTGGCTACGCGACTATGCCGACACCAAGTCCGGCTTTCGCGCCATTGCTTCCCAGTGCATTCCGGAAAAAGACGTTTATCCGCCTGGATTTATCTGTAGAGACGTGATCCATGCCGCCGCAGCGGTAGATTGGTTCTTGGAGCGCAGCTGGGCCTGCGTGGTCAAGGCCGACAGCGGGGAGAGCGGTATCGGCCACGTCGTCTTCGCTCCGGACCAGGCGCGCGATGAGTCGATCCTGCTAACGCTACAACGCAATCCTTTCCTGCAAGACGACCTGATCCTCGTGGAAAAACACATCCCCTCTCCCAGCCAGCTTTCGCCCTCGCTCGAGCTTTTCGTCCCTCCAGCCAGGGTGGGTGACCCTCGAGTCACATATGTCTCGCAGCAGCTCTTTTCCAGCTTCGGCCGCTTTGCAGGGGTAATGATCAGCCGGTCGCTGGAACAGGCGGCCTGGTATCCGCTGCTGTACGAGCGTGGCATGAAGATTGGAGCGGCATTGCAAGAAATGGGCTATGTCGGCCATTTCGATTTGGATGCAGTTATCGACGGCTGTGGTCATCCTTACCTGCTGGAGATGAATACGCGGCGAACGGGCGGCACGTATGTCCATGAATTCGCCTGCTTCACCTTTGGACCGGACTACTCTCAACGGGTGGTCCTTTTGAGCCAGAACGGCCTTTCCAGCGGTGGTATTCTTCGGCTTGAAGAGCTGCTGGATCTTCTTTCCGGCCTGCTTTTCCCCGACTATAGTCCAGATGGTGGTGTGGTGATTACAGTGACCTCCACTCTGCCGGCCGGCGAGTTCGGCTGCATTTTGCTGGCGCCTGACGAGGCGGAGATGTTCAAGTTGAAAGATGCCTTGATCGAGCGGCTACAGGCCCATCGGGTGCCGGAGGTAAAAGGATAAAAGCGGAACAATACGAACGACGCATCTATCGAGAACAGGAGTACTGCGGTCAGGTAAATCTCATCATTCCGTTGGACCTGTAGTTCCCGCACTCGGAAGTGCCGGATCTCGGTGTTTGATCTGGCTGCTAGCCGGGCTCCGGAGCCGGTCGGGATGCAGGCGACTGATAATCGCTTGGTCGCAGGTCCGAATCCTGCCGGGCCCACAATTGATGAATCTTTTAAGGTGCAATTAATATACAATTTTGCTTCTTAGATTAAGTTCGGGGTGAGTCATGTTTCTTGCAAACTCTTTGCGCCTAGCGTAACTTTTGCGCAATCAGAAGGCAAAACGTTGAATCAGATTTGATTTTGTAGGGCTACGGCCAGGGCTGGTAACCTCTGTGGGAGCGGAGGTACCAGAAATGGCGACGAAATCATCAGACTGGCCGATGGCCAACACAGCGCATGGCATGTTGGTGGCATTTGGTGAATTCTTGAGCCAGCATGGATTGATTGAGCGGCTGATGCAAATACCGATTGGGCAGAAGACACGCAAGTATCGTCCGCAGACCAAGCTGGTGGAATTTCTGGCTGGGATCACGAGCGGCATGGAACATCTTGAAGATCTCAATGATGGCGTGCGGCCGTTGGTGAAGGACGAGGTGGTGGCGCGAGCGTGGGGGCAAGCGGGTTTTGCGCACTACAGCAGTGTGAGCCGGACGCTGGATGTTTGTAACGAGCAGACGGTGGTGGCGGTGGAGAAAGTGATCGAAGAATTCAGCCAACCGTTCATTGCGAATCGAGTCCATGAATTGCTGCGACGGGGTGCGGCGATCGTTTACGATTTTGATCTCACCGGACAGGCAGTGAGTTCCACCAGCACCAGCTATCCAGGAGTGGCGTTTGGATGGATGAATGACAGTGTGAAGCTGGGCTATCAATTGGCGCGGGTCTGTCTGACGGATGCGGGAGGCGAGCGCTTGTGGCTGGCAGGCTTTCATCACCCTGGGGACACGATTTCGTCCTCCTGCGTGAAAGAACTGGTTCGAGCTGCGGAAGCTCAGACCCATATCCGGCCGCGTCGGCGAACGGAATTGGTGCAACAGCGTTTGGAGGTGCAAGAGGCAAGGGTCGCACGGACGCGTCGTTTGTTGAACCAGCAGGAGGCCCAACGAAACCGTCTGCAGCAAATCCGCCAGAGGCTCATTGGGGAGGGCTATCACGCCGAGCAGACCCTCAAAAACCCCATTTCCCGGCCCCAAAAGGCCCTTTTGAAGAAAAAAATGACCGGTTGGCGCAAGCGTTTGCCGCGTCTGGAAGCGCAGATCGCCACGGCGCAGCAAAGGATCGGCAAACATCAGGATCATCTGCACGAACAGATGGGATGCCTGACTCAATTGCTTGACTGGCAGGCCACCCTTGAGAAAGACAACCTGGCCAATCCTGATCCCCCACCTTATGTGGAAGCGCGCACGGATGCCGGTTTCTCGTCCGGTGGAAATCTGACCTGGCTGTTGGAGATGGGCTATTGTCCCAACACCAAGGCTCCCAACGGGCAAACGGCAACCGCCTTGTGCTCCCGCCTGAAAAAAGGAGTTCCCTGGGTCAAGGTTGGAGAGAATGCTGAGATGACAGTCTGGGGACAATGTCAGTTGCGCGACTGTCCCTATCCCCTGACCGCCGCCATTGAGCGCTTCAAAATCGGGCGCAGGTATAAGTATGCAGTCTTGATCCTTTACCGCGACGACAATGCCATCCCATCCTTGCCGATTTGGTTCGAACATTACAACCAACGCCAAACCATCGAAGCCGGAAACAAAGAGATGAAAGGAACGTTCTTCGTCCAGCATCTCATGAGCCGCTCTCCGGCAGGCATCCAGTTGCAAGTGCTGTTCACTGGACTGGCGGCTAACATGGTGCGCTGGTGTGTGCCCTGGCTCAAAGAGTGCACTGTCCATTCTTCACTCAAGCTGACACGAACCTTGAACAGTCCCAAGAAGTTGGTTCGTGTCGCTGCCAACAGTGCCGCCCTTGTCCAACAAACATCCTCTGGCACTTCTCTGCAATTCGCACCCGATAGTTCCTTCCCTGGAATCGTCCTGTTCTTGAAAGGCGTGCCCGCTTTTCAGCTGCCGTTGGGCTTCAACCAGCCGATTAAAATTGAATCTGGATAAACGATTTGCCTTCTGATTGATTGCGGTAGGACTGCCAGTCACCCGACAGGCCCCGCTCGGATCCCGGCGTACGAAATTATCGTACCGGGCTCTTCAGAAGTACTCGCTTCCGCATGGCCTTCCTGCCATTAGGGGCTCCGCACCCATCTTTCTATACCGTTTGGGGCTTTGGACAATGCGTGGTTTCTCGATTTCGAATTGTTCAATCAGCTGGCAGAACCCGGCCCAAGTGTAACTACGCCGCTGGCTACGTCGATTTAAGTATTTCTTTAGTAGCCATTTAACTCCACGATAGAATTGCACCAGGCTAGGGTAATTACCTATCACTCCATAGTAATTATAGTGTCCTCGAAGCTTGGCATTCACCAGTTTGAACAACTCTGGAAGCCTCATACTCCGGCTTCCCTTACACCATTCCTTGAAGCGCTTCAGCGAATTTCTCAGGTTCTTGCGAGCTGTGCGACGGCCTACATGCGGTTTCCCTTTCCGGTCTTTCCCCCACCGAAATTCAAAACCAAGGAAATCAAAACTGGTCTTGCCCGGCAGGATGGCCGCGCTGAACGGAATTATCCGCGTTTTGTCCGCTGACAATTCCAGCCCAAACTTCTCCAAACGTTTTCCCAGTACTGCGTAAAAACGTTGGGCATCTTCCAGTTTTTCGAATGCACAGACAAAATCATCAGCGAACCTGATCAGGAATGCTTTCCCGCTACAATGCGGGATGACTACTTTCTGAAACCACTTATCCAGTGCGTGGTGCAGGTACACATTGGCGAGGATGGGTGAAATGATCCCTCCTTGAGGCGAACCCGTCTCCGGGTGCAGCACTCTCCCATCTGTGTCCAGCACTCCTGCATCCAGCCACTTCTTGATCAGCCACAGCAATGCTTTGTCATCAATCCGCTCTGCCAGCATATCAAGCAGCAACTCATGGTTCAGATTATCAAAGAAGCCTTTTATGTCAGCTTCTACCAGGTAGTTGTACTTCCCAAATTGCAACTTCGCGGTCAACTCGGCTACTGCGTCGAGCGCTCCGACGTTCGGTCGATACCCATAGCTGCAATCCAGAAAGTCCTGCTCATAGATCGCTTGCAAGATGCGTTTGACTGCCAGTTGCAATAACTTATCTTGAGTGGCCACTAGCCCCAACGGGCGAAACTTGCCATTCCCTTTCGGTATGTATCGCCTTAGGATGAGTTTGGCTCGGTATCGCTTCTGTTTCAGATCATCCACCAATTGGCGGATGTTCTCATCAAGGTTCTGCTCATAGTCTTCGGCACTCACCCGGTCTATGCCAAATGCCGCATCCTTCCGGATGTACCCCCAGCTGTCCTTGAGCATCTCCTCGTTGAGCATCCCAAACAGATTTTGAAACCGATAGCCCGGCTGCATTTCAGCCTTCAACGCTATCGCTTGCAGTGAGGTTTGCACGCTTGCCTTCTGACCCTGCATGTCCAGTTTGTGTTCTCCTTTACAAGCTACGTACTCCTGTCAGCTCCTTCCCCGTGTGAACGGCTTTCCCGTCTCTGAGTACTATAAGCTGATCTGACCCCCGAAAGGCCATCGGCTCTCCTACTTGTCATTTCGGTCGGCCTACCTGTTCGGCCAGTGGCGGGCACCCCGACACGCTGGTTGCTCAGGAACCTTTCGGGTCTCCCAAGTTCTCGACGCTTCTCTCAACACATGCCACGCTCTTTGTCGACCCCGGCAGACCCTCGGAATGCTCACCAATGCGCATTCTCTGTCTTGGCTTCTGGGTTTGTGAGCTCATCGCCATCTGCTTTTTGGACAGTTTTCACCATCCCGTAATTAACGGGGCTGTATCAAGCTTCAGGAAGTGCGAACTTCCCTGTGGCCTATGTCGTTCCCTGTGCACGCTTCAATGAGGTTGTTCAGTAGCTGGTGCCAGTATTTTGTGTCCCTGTTTTCAGGCTCGTTGGTTTCGCTGACATCCCTTCACCAACGCCAAGGTTTTCTCTCCAGGACGGTTTACCTCAAACCTGTTTAAGCTACCTCCTTCATCATTGCAACACTCGGTATGAACGGCTGGTTGGGCCTTGTTCAACGGGGACTTTCACCCCGCAAGAAACGCCAAGCTTCCTTGGCGCACCGCAAACCCTACGCTAGTAGACCGTCACATCTCAATCTTTGGGTAAAGATATTTTAATTTGATGCGTGCATCAGCAGTCGTAAACTACCACAGGACTTTAACAACCTCGTCGTTTCGTTGCGACTGCCAGGCCGATACTTCCTGGATGAGCGTTTCTTTGTCTGGGATACGGCGATCGAGACACTGACGTGCCAGGACGCTCAACTCGATCTCGGCCATATTCAACCAACTGCCGTGTTTGGGTGTGAAATGGAACTCAAATCGGTCGGCCAACCTTCTGGCTTCTTCCGGCTCAAAAGTTTCGTAGAAAGAAGCCGGTGTATGGGTGTTGAGATTATCCAGGACAACCACGATCTTTTCAGCCTTCGGATACAACTCATCCGCAACCACCTTCATCACATCGGCCCATTCGATCCATCTGCGCTGGTCTTTCACTTCCACATACCGTTTGCCCTGTAATGGCTCAAAAAGCATAAATAAATCTTCAACGCCATTCCGCTTGTATTCGTAATCTTGGCGGGCGGGTATGCTGGGCTGGCAGAGAGTTGGTTCACGTGTGTCTACGAGAAGTTGTTTGGGCATCTCATCCATGCAAAGCAATGGCCGTTTCTCATCGTAGGGGCGCTCGTAGACTTCCAAAACATCTTCCATTTGGCAGACAAAAGCTGCATTCGCCTGGGGTGGAATACACCACTCGTCTTTCAGCCAAGGTTTAATTTCTTTTTTTTCAGCACCCGGCGGATCGTCTCGTGAGAAATGCTCTCGGCATAGCCCAGTTTCACAAACCGATCTTGCAGCAATCGCAGACTCCAATGTTCTCTGCCCTGAGGCGGCTGACTACAAGCCAACGCCATCAAGTGGGCTTCTGCCTCACCGTCCAGGGCATGTTCATATTCCCGATCCGGCTTCTTCCTCCGCAAGCCTGCTTCCAGTCCATGCGCTACAAAGGCTTTTCGCACTTTTGCAATCGTCACTGCAGAAACATCCAATGCTGCGGAGATCTGTTTATAGCTCCACTTCTCGCGCCGATCGGATTTCAACAGAATTTGGGCCCGTTTGATTTCCCGGGCAGGGTGTGCGCCAGACGAGGTTATCTTTTCAAGGTTCTGTCTTTGCTCTTCAGTGAGTTCTATAATGTACTTGGTATTCATAGGGTTGCCTCCGCTTCAAGCCTATTATCATCTCGAACAACCCTGTACGGACTTCTATGATAGCGATTTTGTCAAGGGTCTGTTGCATAAAAATATTTATGAGACCGGCCTTGAACAGGTCGTTTCTGGTGACCCACTGATCAGTCAGCAATAGAGCCACGGACCGCCAGCGGCCGAATTCCTTTACACTCTTCAACAGCGTTCCCCTACTCCCATGATCACACTTCTTGCAGTTGCTTTCCTGGCGGCTTCATGAAGCGTCGAGGAGAAATCTCCTCAGGCCAACTTCTATCCGTGCTGGTCCATGACCAGGCACCTAATGGTGTATTCGCTTGGAGGCGAGTAAAGAAGCTCTTGAGGAGCTGCCCCATCTCAACATCGGTTCCCAGAGGGAAACCCGTCCGTAAAACGGGCAGTTCACACCAGGGAGGGGAAGTGATTCTTTTGGGGTAGGGGTACTGAAAGCTGTCAAATATCTAATCCTGTGAACGTCAGGATACGAGTGGAAGAAAGGGATCCGGCTGGATATTTTCAGGTTGAACCACTTCTTAAGCAGAGCGATTCCCCGGAGGCCGGGCTCCAGTCAAGGGTGGCGACCGATAGGGAGCCGAGCGAAGCGATCCCTTGACTGGGTGGCCGGAGGGAGCACAATTGTTCTGCCAGAAGTGGTTCAGCCGGGATTGGATAGGCATAGGGCTCCTTGATCAACTGGATTTCAGGCAGGCGCCTTCTGGGAGTGCACCTGTCTCGAGGTATTGCCAGAGTTCGACCAACAGCCTGCGAGCCAGGGCAACGATGCCGATGCGGCGCGCCCGGCTACCGCCTTTTGCAAAGCGTTCTTGATACCAGCGGGTGAGCTGGCTATCGGGCTGGTAGCGCAGCCAGTCCCAGGCGATCTCGACCGCCATCGTGCGAATGCGGCGGTTGCCTGCTTTGCTGATCCCTTGTTCGTGGGAACTTCCACCGCTCTGGTAGGGGGTGGGGGTCAATCCAGCCAGGGAGCCTACTTCCCGCCGGTTGTGGAAACCGCGCCAGGAAAAGAACTCCATCGCGAACAGCCAGGCCGAATTCATCCCGATCCCTTTGAGCCGCAGCAGTTGGCGCACCTGCTCCAGGGCCGGGGCGGTCGAAATGCGGACCGCCTGCTCCCGCTCGAGCTCGAGCTGGGCGATCTGCTTCTTGACCAGTTGGGAACGCTCGTAATCACGCTTCAACCGGGCATGCAGGGCAGCAGGCAAGGGCGAGCCGTCCCACAGCCGCACCGTCTCCAATCGGGAGAGAAAATCCTTCTGGAAGGGCAACGCCACACCCTGGCTGGCCAGCAGACCTTTGATCTGGTTGATGTAGTGGGTCTGCTCGGCCTTGAGCGCCATCAGTTCACGATGCAGCTGCCGCTGGTCCTCATCTTCCGGGCTGGGAACATGCACAATGCTCCAAACCTTCTTCTCGCCCTGATCGTAACGAATTAGCATGGTCAGCAATTTCCCAACATCCATCCGGTCAGTCTTCGCCCGTCGTTTGCGCCGGTTGACTTCGATGCTGGCCGAATCCACCACCAGGTTGGTAATTCCCAGTGTCTGCAAGAAGCGGTGGAGCCAAAATCCATCCCGCCCGGCCTCGTAACAACTGAGCACCGGTGCGGCCTCTGGCAGACCAAACCGCCCTTTGGCCATGCGGATCTCCTTTGCCAATGCCGTCAGATCCCGGGCTCTCACGTCGCGCAGACGCGGGGCCTGCCCAAACCCGATGGAGAACCCAAGCTTCCAATTTTCGTCGCTGAGTTCGATTGCAATGTAAAGGTTCTGAGGATGTGGTGTATCATTGATGGTGCGAGTTGTTTCTGGTTTCATATGAGCTCCTTTCTTATGTGTTTTCTCCAATAGGAGCTTACCAGAAACGACCCGCTTTTTCAATTTCAGCTATCCATATTATCTCAATAAAGTGTCAAGAGTATCGCCAAAAATAAAGACGAGCTAACGGGTGGAGTACCAGCCAGCTCGCCTTTTGTGGGGGGAGGATGATTATAATACCACCCGGCTATTGGAAAACGCCATCGAACTTTAAAAAGACAAACCCTTCCATTCCGTTTCATTACTCAATGAAACGGTCACTTGACCCCCGATGTATAATGGATGCGAGCGGTGAGCCCGTTTCCAAATACCGGGTTAAGGTCTTTGTCCCGGGGCGTCCGGAATATATCCTGTCTTCAGGAGCGCCGACCTGCTTGGGACACCGCTCACTCTTTTTCGATCAACAGCTTTGAGGGCGGCAGCTTGCGGGACTTGGATCCTAAATAGATTTCCTGCAGATCTTTCCCGAGGCCCAATCGATCCAGTTGTTCGCGGGTGTAAGCCAGCGCCGACTGTCCCTTGGGTAGATTTCTTACGCCGATCTTGTAAGCATGGGCGAGGAACGAACGAGCCACATGCTGTGGATCCGCAAAACGGTCCACCACCTGCTTGGTGAGCACATGCCAGACTGCCACCAGGAGCTTGCGAGCGATGGCCACAATGGCCTTGGACCGGCCCAGATGAGGTTCCAGCCGCTCCAGCTCTGCCTTCCAGTGGGGATAATCCTCCACGGCATGGTTGGCAGCGTTCACCATGGCGCGGCGCAAATCTCGCCTGCCTGCTTTGGTGATTCGGCCGCTGGAATGGGTCATGCCGCTGTCATGGACACGGGTGCCTAACCCGGCATAACCCACCAGCTTTTTGGCGGTCGGGAAGCGAGTAACATCGCCAATAGCAGCCAGGATCGTTATACCGGTGAGCATGGCCACCCCGGGAAGCTGGACCAGCAGAGGGATGCGTTCATCCTGGGCGCTCTTCTGCTTCAGGCATTCTTCAACCTGCTCGACCTGCTTCCGGGCAAATTCGAGCGTTTCCAAGTCGGAACGCACCAGCAGCTTTTCGGTCGTCGAGAGCGGCTGGCTTTCCCACCAGGTTTGCTGGTTGGGCGAAAATGGATTCTCTGGCAGAACCAGGTGATTGCGATGCCCCATGGCATGCAAGCGGTTTTTCGCCATAGTCGAGAGGTGGACCATCTTTTCCCGACGAGCCACCAGAGCGCGCAGGTCGCGTACTTCGTACGGCGGGATCCACACCCCTTTTCCCTTGAGCATCCTGGCTGCCAACAGCTGCGCCAGCGTCTCGGCGGCCTTCTTGTCCGTCTTCACCCGGGCATTCGTGACCTCCGGGACATTGGGCGGATGAACTGCGACGACCGAATGGGCATGCGGTAGCAAAGTATCATAGAACAGATAGGTATTGGTGGTCATTTCCAGCACGACTGCGTCCTGGGGCGTGAGCACCCTCTCCGCCCATTCTTCCAGCTGGTGATTCAAAACCCTTTGGGGGCCGAAGACTATCTCCAGATCCCGGTTGACCGCGACCGCAACAAAATACTGCTTGTGGATATCCAATCCGAAAAATCGTGTCAAGCCACTTGCCATATCAACGCCTCCGCATGGAATGAAAAAGGGCCGGGCACCTTGATTTCTGGGCATGGACATCACACACGGACTCGGGCTTGCTCAATGAGCTTCCCAGGTTAGTGGATCCGAACAAGCAGCCAAACATGGTGACGAGCTTAATCAAACATCTCATACAGGACACCGGCTGGCCCATACGTCACACACCCGGAGCAGGACGTCCCCGTTCCTAACCACTGGGAAGTCTACTCCCAAAAGTGCCTGGCCCGCCCCCTACGAGGGGCATTGATATAC